>CAZIBS010000037.1:0-21483 GCA_964537405.1 uncultured Thermoanaerobaculia bacterium
GTCCTCTTTTCCTCCCTGTGAATGAATTTGATTTTCCGTCTGATTCCGGACAAGCCTTGCCTGCGCCTGCCTGTGCGGGCGGGTCTTGCCCGCACGCAGACAGATGCACCGCACAGGCAGGCGGCCAAGAGCCTATCCCGAAATAGGACGCGGTCGCGCCCCCGGTCTCCGGTTAGGTGGCGGATTCAGGTTAAACGTCATGGTGGATTTGGTATCAAAGCTTGTTTCCTGTCTCTTGCGTTGGTGGCTTGGTGGGAGGCTTTGCCGACTTTTCCGGAGGGTATGTAGCTTCGTATGGCCCGAAGAAGACCTTTCGGGAAGGGTGTCTCGTAAAGAAACGCTTAATGCGTCTCGGGTAACCACGCCTTATCGCCCGGCGGATCTCCGGCAGCATATCCCTCGCCGCGCTTTCGCCGAGGGGAATGATCTCCCTTGAGGCGGCAAAGTCGGCCCAGTGGATCTCTTGAATGTCAGGGCGAATTATGACGTCCGCGAAGCGTAACTGGAGGTTCTTCGATGTCGCCGATAGGATGGCGCTGGCCCGCGTTGCTATGATAGTGCCGCGGTGGCTGAACTCTTTCGTGTCTTCAAGTTCAGCGGAAACGTCCACGGCTATGACTACGTCCGCCCCGAGGTGTAGGGCGGTTTCCACCGGCACCTTGTCCACAAAGCCCCCGTCTATGAGTTGCCTCCCGTTAATCTCAACGGGTGGGAATATTCCCGCGATGGCGCTGCTCGCCTTGACGGCCGTGCGCGCGGGACCGCTCCGGAGCACGACCTCCCTACCAAGACTCAGGTCCGTGGCGACTATTACGATGGGCACGCGGGCGTTCTCCAGGAGGTCGTCGGGCAGGATGCCGTCTACGTTGTTATCAAACTCATCCGTGCCGATGTAGGATTCCTTGAAAAGGGTTTTGGTCAGGTAGCGCCCGGTCTTGTAGACTCGTTTCAGCCTGGCGAAGAAGCCCTGTCCTTCGCCGTCAAGTGGGGCAATGGCCTGTAGATCATCGAAGTTTTCGGAGTCGAAATCGGACGATTCGGTAAAACTGAGCAATCGCTCCTCCGCCTCCCGTACGTTGCCGGTCAATGCGTAAAGGACACCCATGAATGCTCCGGCGCTGCATCCAACGATGAGATCGGGGCTCAACCCAGCGTCGTCGAGCACCTTCAGCACTCCTAAATGCGCCACGCCGCGTGCGCCGCCGCCTCCCAGTACAAGGGCCATTTTTGGTTTTAAGGGATTCCGCATAACGCCTTCCTTAAAATTGCTACCGAGCCGCCGTTGGGATGTAGTAGGCCCGCAACCGCCTTCACCTATGGAAAGCGTAAGGCCGATCACCGGCTCGAAGAGACCGAAGCGCTTGGTGATTGCCGATTAAGAGTTCGGCGTCAGCCATGGTTTCCGGGGACCGGAGGATGACCGCGAAGGGGAACGGGAGGGCGGCCCTGCAGGTGGAGGCTCTTTGGATCGGTTGGGCAGACGTGGTAGCAGGCCGCGCATCCGGTGCAGTCGTCGGGATGAATAACAATGCCGGAACCGGGGAGCGCCTGGATGGCGGCTTCTCCCTTGGGGCAGGCCTCAACGCAGCGGACGCAAGATATTGTCTGCAACGATAAACAACTCTCGGGGTGCCAGACGGCCAGGCCCATGCGCTCGTCTTCGTCCTTGGAAAGGGCGCCTTCGGGACAGGCTTCGATACACTCGCCGCACTCCGTGCAGACGCCTAGGGAAGGATCGACGATCGGAGTTCCTACGCCCATCAGCGGCGCCTCGGCCTTGATGATCAGCTTTTCGGGGCATGCCTCTTCGCAGAGGCTGCATCGCGTGCAGAGCGAGAGGAATCCCGGTTCGAGAGGCGCGCCTGGAGGGCGGAAAAAGGTAAAGGGAACGCGGTGGGGAGGGACTGGATTCTTGGCGACATCCACCATGAATATCTTTCTCAGGAAACTTCCACGATCTATGCGCTCGGCCAAATCTACCTCCAGCGAGCGGCCCGGAGAAACCGCTTAAACTATCTTATCGCACTTTCGGGATTTTCCGTAGGGGCTAAAAGGCTTTCGCCCCTAATAAAGTGGAACCTTTATTGGTTTCCCCGGTCTCAATGGGTATGAAAAGGAGGTTGCCATGAAAACAAAGCTGTTATTACCGCTTCTCATTCTTCCGCTGTTCCTGACCGGCCTCGCCCTTCCGGCTGCCAACAAGAACGGCTTCCGGTTGGACGTCCTCGTCAACGGCTACCGCCGCCGTGAGTACCACGGCCGCACCAAGACTTACGTGGAGGCCCTTCGGGGAAGGGATTACTCCTTGCGCATTCACAATCCACTTTCGCGTCGCGTCGCCGTCGCACTTTCGGTTGACGGTCTGAATACCGTAGACGCGAAGCGCTCCGACGCCCGGTCCGCCACAAAGTGGGTTCTTGAACCCCACGAAACAATCGTTATCAGCGGCTGGCAGATCAACGCCAATCATGCCCGCCACTTCTACTTCACCGGTGAAAAGCATTCCTACGGCGCATACCTCGGGAAAACCTCGAACCTAGGCGTTATTGAAGCTGTCTTCTTCGCCGAGAAATCCTCCCGGGTTTCGCGCTTTGCCGAAGAACGTCGCCGGGAACGTCTTGAGGCCGTGAAGCGCGCCGAGGCGAAGAGGAGCTCGGCCTCCAACGCGGAAGAGAAAGCGCGACCAAAGAGCAATTCAGGAGTTGAGGGTGGAGTCGCGGGTGGAATGTTGGGCGCAGTCCTGCCGGAAGTGATTCCGGAGCACTCCCCGAAGAGCGCTGCACAGGCAGCCCGAAAGCCCCTGTTGGACGATAAGTACGCGGCCACCGGTATAGGGCGCAAGCACTACCACCCCGTCAGCCGCATCAATATGGAACTTGAATATTCACCGCGAGCCACCATAACAATTCGCTACGAATTCAGGTCCCAACTTGTGAAGCTCGGACTGATTCCACGGTCCAGGCCACACCGCCGTCCCACTCCCTTCCAGAGAAGAGAGGGTGCCACGGGTTTCAAGCAGGCCTGGTGCCCCAACCCCTATAAGAGGTGATTCCGCTTCATACCCCTTCATCGCCTCCCGTCCAACGGGAGGCTTTTTTTCCGGTAAGAACTACGTGTTTTTTTCAGGCTTCGTCGCCGGTCTGTATGCGGTCGCGTCCGCGCGTTTTGCCGACGTAAAGGGCCTTGTCGGCTGCGCGGATAAGTTCCTCGAGGCTTGAACCACTCTTCCCGAGAAAGGCCACTCCCCCCGTTACAGACAGGGAACGGCCCTTGAGCGTTTTCAGGTTTAGCGCCGCAATTCCTTCTCTCAGGCGATTGGCAATAACGGCAGCCTCTTTAAGAACGGTGTGTGGGAAGAGAACGATGAACTCGTCTCCTCCATAGCGTCCGAAGATGTCGTAGACCCTCAAGGTCCGCTTAACTTCGACGCACAGTTCGTAAAGAATGGAGTCTCCAACCTGGTGGCCCAACGTGTCGTTCATAGCTTTGAAGTGGTCCACGTCGAAAATAAGGAGCGAAACCGGAAGATTCATCCGGTGACTGCGCATAACCTCGGCGCTTGCCAGTTCGAAGAAATGGCGCCGGTTGAAGATCCTCGTCAACCCGTCGGTGGTGGAGAGTTCGGTAAGGAGGGCGTTCTTCTTCCTGAGTTCGTCCTGGAGCAGCTTTCTCTTCAGGTGAACGGAGGCTCTGGCGAGCAGTTCTCCCGGGTGAAAGGGCTTGACCACGTAGTCCCCGGCCCCGGCGGAGAGAAGCTTCACCTTTTGCTTGATATTGTCCACGGCGGTAAGGATTATTACTGGAATCTCCTCCATTTCCGGCCTTGAAGCCTTCATCTTCAGGAACTTGAAACCGTCCATCTGCGGCATGACCAAGTCGCACAGCACAAGGTCAATCTGGTTGTTGAGGAGGAGTTTGAAACCGTCCAGCCCGTTTTCGGCTTCGAGGAAACTCAGTTTCATCCTGGCGGAGTCGAGGGCCCTCTTTACCTCCTCCCGAACGGAGCGAGAGTCCTCTATTATCAGTATGACGGCAGGGACCTTGTCACTCAAAGCGGCCAACCTCCGGTATCAATGTCTCACAATCGCCGCGACGATGCAACAAAGGCGGCCTCTTTTCTGAGCGCTTCCAGCGCTCTGAGGGTCGTCTCCTGTTCCGAGACCCACAATGCCACGTCCGCACCGGCCTCCAGGCAAGCGAGGATCAGCCCCTCCAGCGAGTCCAGCGCTGAAACAGCGCCCATGGCGAGGTCGTCCGTTATGGCCTTCCCTTCATACCCGCCTTCGCGCAGAAGTTCGTATACGGCCGGGTTCAGCGATGCAGGAATATCTTCGCCGTAGCAAGAATAGGCTGCGTGGGCAACCATGACAAAGGAGAGGGACCGTGATAGCCGAAGGTAGGGTTCAAGGTGCCTGCGGCGTTCCTTCGCTTCTCCGGCGATGACCGGAAGAGACTCGTGGCTGTTGACGCGCGAGCCCCCGAGGCCGGGAAAATGCTTCAGGCATCCCTTCAGCCCCGCTCGTTCCAGACCTTCCAGGAATGCCGCGCAACAAGTCGTAACGACGTCGGCGTCGAGACCGTAGAGCCTCCCCTCAAGACCGGTGCCGGTATGGGCCGGCCCGAGGTCGGCAACGGGAGCGAAGTCCGCGTCGAAACCCAGTTCAGCGAGGAGCTGTCCCATCTCGAAGGCTATCATCCCAACCCTTTCGGGATCGCCTTTAAGCTCTTCCGCTCCGGGAAAATGGTAGCCGAGGGGCGCGAGCCTGTTTACGCGTCCTCCCTCCTGGTCAAGGGCGAGGAGAGGCCTCGGAGCTTCACTCGCCTCGCGTACGCACTGGCAGAGTTCCTGAAGCTGCGCGGTGCTCTTGACGTGTCTCGTGAAGAGAATCACGCCGTAGGGCCTGGCGCTTTCGATAAAGCGCTCCACACCCCTGCCGGGTTCATACCCGTCGAGGGTTATCCAGATGGGCGAGATATTCACTTCTTCTTCCTTTTGCCGGAGGCCTTCTTTGGGAGAGAGGAGGGCAGCTTTACCCTGTAGAGGGTCGGATTGCGAGAGTCGCCCCATACAAGTACGAAAGCGTTGTTCCCCTCCACGGCCGGAGCCTTCAGGATGGTTCCCGACGGCGCCTTCCAGCGCCAACCTACTTGTCCCGTCTTCGGTCCCAGGATGAAGAGGCGAGTACCCGCCGATTCGGCGAACAAGAAGCCGGCCTTCACGCGGTAGGGTCCGAAGGACGGCCTGCCCTCCGTCCTCGTTTGCCAGAGAAGATTGCCTCGTTTATCCAACGCGCGGATGAAGTGGTCGGCCGAGGCGTACACCACCTCTTTTCCGTCCACGATGGGCGGTGAAGTAATCGCCCCTCCGCCCCGAAAGAGAAACCGTCGCTTGCCGTTCCCGGCCTTCAGGGCGACCAGGTCTCCACTACCCGTTCCGGCGAAGAGAACGGCGCCGGAGAGGACCGCCGGTCCGGGTGCGAAATCGCCGGGGTTCCACCTCCAGAGAATTCGTCCCCCTCCATCGGTGCGCACCGCTTCTTTCTTTCCCCATATCCAGAGGGAACCGTCACTGAGACGCTCAATGGAGGCGGCCTTGAAGGGTAACTGCACGCTCTTTCCGCCGGGCAAGCGCAGGTAGCCGGGGAAGAGAACGTAGGGCAGCGGTTCGGCCGGGAGAATGGCCAACGCACCTGTGAGTCCGGACTCCAGCTTGACCGGCACGTCCGCACTTATGACCCATGCCGCCCCACCCGTGCCGAGAAACCACACCTTGTTGTCGTAGCAGACAGGCTGGAGGGCAGGGGAGAGCGGTACCGGGTTGCACCTCGGCGCCGTATCGCCAACCATCATTACCTGGTTTAGGCCCTTCGCCGAAAAGAGACGTACCTCATTTCCGCAGACGACGGGCGCGAAAGACGGGTTGAGGTCGAGCGGAACACCCACCGGTTTCAACTGGGCGCAGAAGAGGGCGAGACCCGGCAGCACCGACAGGAGTGCAACGGCCGCCCCTCCGCAATACGCACGTAGCTTCATTCTCCCAACGCTCCCGTCAGGATCCCCCTTTACCCATTTTGTTGATCAGGTTCATGTTATAGAAGATGGCATTTTTCTTCTCCAGTTCAGCTCTCTTTTGGCTTACATAATCCTGGATGAAGTTCTGCGCTATCTTCCGGCGTTGGGTTTTGCCGTACTTAGTTTTGTCCTTTTCGAACTTTGCCAGGTCAACATGGGTATGGCCGGTCACGAAGGCCACTATCCACCCTTTATCGACTGCCATTGGGCCGACAAGCGTACCGGGCTTCGCCGCCAGAAGTCGCTTCGCGATGGCGATGTTGGGGCCTACTATCGGAAGGGACGACTCCACGTTGATGGAGGCCGCTTCCTTGACCCGGTATCCATTCTTTCGCGCCGCCTTCTTAAGCGCCTTGGAATCTTTGGAAGCAAGAGCAAGAGATATTGCCGCGTTCTTGGCCATAACAGCGGCCTCTTCTTTCTGGAGGGCCTTGGCCAGCGTGCCTTTGACCTCTTCGAAGGTGGAGGGGTGCGCCGGAGTTACCCTGGTAACTTTGAAGCGTACCCACCGTTCGCCCAACTTAACTGGTGGCGCCCACTTCCCGGAGGCGGCATTGAAGACGGCCTTGGCCAGGGCAGCGTTCCTGCCAAAACCGGGAATGGTATCATCCCTGGCAAATGGAACGGAGAGGGTCTCAATCTTTGCCCCTGTTTTTTTCACGGCCGCCTTCACCGCTTCGTCCCCCTTCGCGTCTTCCACCTCTTTCCGGAATCGGGACAGGAGTTTTTTCGCGGCTTTCGTATAAGAGGGTTCGCGGAAGAGCATGACCTGGCGTACCTGAGCCTTAACCTCGTCGAAGGGTTTGGCCTGACCGCCAATGCCCGTCAGCTTGATTATGTGAAAACCGAATGGGCTGCGCACGGGGGGGAGTACTTCGCCAACCGTTTTTGCCTGGTCGAAGACGGCGTCGGAGAAAACTTTCACCATCCTTTGCCTTGAAAACCAGCCCAGGTCTCCGCCCCTTCCCGCGTTGCTTTTGTCGTCGCTGTACTTCTTAGCCATCTCGGCAAAGTTCGCGCCGGCCTTGATCTTCTTGTAGACGGCATCCGCCTTCTTCCTTGCGGCGGCTACCTGGACGGGCGTAGCTTTCGGCGGGAGCTTTATGAGGATGTGGCTGGCCCTCCTTTCGCCCTTTCTTGTAGAGAACTCCGAGAGGTTGTTCGTGTAGTAAGCCTTGACCTGCTCCGGCGATATCTTGATTTTACTTTGCGCCGCTGAAAGATCCAGCTCAACGTACTTGATCGCACGCTTCTCGGGAGTCTTCAGTTGCGCCTTCTCTTTCTCGTAGCGGGCCTTCACCGCCTTGTCGGAGGGTTTGGGAACCTTCATCAGGAAGGTGTTCTCCGGGACGAGGGCGATTACCGCCTTGCAACGCTCGTTCTCGCGCGTATACATGCGCTTTAGTTCCGCGTCGGAGAAAAAGTTGACGTCCGCCAGAAGAGAGTTCAGTTTCTGTATCAACAACTGGTATCGAACAAAGGTCTGGTAGGTTTTGGCGTTCGTGCCCATCCTTGAGAGAGCCTCGGGATATTCGGTCTTTGGGTCCTGGAAGGAGTACAGCTTTTCGATGGCCGAGGCTACCTCTTCATTGCTGACCTTAAGACCGTAGGAGCGCGCCAACTGCGCTTCAATGATTTCGTCGGCCATCTGGTAGGCGGTACGTTGAGCTGAACCCTTCAGAAACCTGGCGCTGTTTTTATCGCCCAGAATACTGCGAATACGGGACACGTAAAATTGGTACTGTAGCCTATAAACATCCGGGGAGAGACTTTCCCCGCCGACCTTCACGGCGTATTCCCTACCTAGCAAACCATGGCCCCGCTTGCTCTCGTAGTCCATGCCACCGCCCCAGAGGGTAAACATGGCGCCCAGGAATGAGATTACTATTACCCAGAGCAGTATCTTAAGAAAAGTATTGTTGCGCATGTCCTTCATTATATTCATGGAACACATCCTCCATACACAGGTCAACCATGCTACATGAGACGAAGACTTTAGACAAGGCCCGGACCGGGATTTGTCAACACTTTTTAGAAATCTGAATCCGTGGCTGCGGGGAATGGGTGCGGATGCGTAGCAATCGTTCCTGAAGCGGTGGCCGGGACGTACGCCCATGGAAATGGCCATAATCCACCGCCTAACCGAGGATCGAGGGCGGCCTGCCTGCAGCAGGCAGGCGAATCCCGGTGCAGGTGGTGAATTATGGATGGGGTCAGGTCTTGTATTCGGGCATTGAAATGGGAGAATTTCCAAGTCTCCCCAATTCCACGATCGAAACGCCCGTGCTTTCCAATCGCGGAATCCGGGTGGGGACAAAACCTTGACATGCTATGGCGCTATTCCTACACTGACGCTTTGAGAGTTGGCTTAATCCTTAATGGAGGAGGTTGAATTGGGCTATAATCTTGTAGAGAAGATATTGAAGAAACACCTCGTGGAAGGCGACCTTGATGAGGGTGACGAGATAGCAATACGCGTCGACCAAACCCTCACGCAGGACGCGACGGGAACCATGACCTACCTTCAATTTGAAACAATGGGCATTCCCAGGGTCAAGACCGAATTGAGCGTCTCCTACATTGACCACAACACACTGCAAGTGGGCTTCGAGAATGCCGACGACCATAAGTACCTGCAAACCGCGGCGGCTAAGTACGGGATCGCATTAAGCAAGGCCGGAAACGGAATATGCCACCAGGTACACCTTGAGCGCTTTGGTGTTCCGGGAAAGACGCTCCTCGGCTCCGACAGTCACACTCCGACCGGAGGAGGCATCGGAATGATCGCCATAGGCGTGGGTGGATTGGACGTAGCCGTGGCCATGGGCGGCGGCGCTTTTTACATGCCCAGGCCAAAGGTGGTTAAGGTTAACCTTACGGGTGCTCTTCAGCCCTTCGTTTCGGCAAAAGACGTGATCCTCAAACTGCTATCCATCCTTACTACCAAGGGTAACGTTGGAAGGATAGTGGAATACGGAGGCCCGGCATTAGCCGACCTCTCCGTTCCGGAGAGGGCCACCATGACAAACATGGGCGCCGAACTTGGCGTCACGACCTCCATCTTTCCCAGCGACGAACAGACCAGAGCTTTCCTGAAAGCTCAGATGAGGGAAGGGGACTACACGCCCTTGGCTGCGGATGACGACGCCGAATACGAACGCGTCATCAATATCGACCTCTCCGGGCTGGCGCCTTTGTTGGCCCGGCCGCACAGCCCGGACAACGTTACGACGGTTGAAAGCCTGGCGGGCAAGAAGATCAACCAGGTCTGCATCGGTTCATGCACCAACTCCTCGCTCAGGGATTTGACCGTTGTCGGGCGGATACTCAAGGGAAGAAAGATCAATACGAATGTAGAATTGATAATAGCTCCCGGTTCCAGGCAGGTGGAGATGGAAGCGGCAGAACGGGGTTTGCTGACGACCTTCCTCGAAGCCGGAGCACGCCTGGCCGAAACGGCGTGTGGTTTCTGCATAGGCGCCGGCCACGCTCCTGGTTCCGGAGAGGTCTCCGTTCGTTCAAACAACCGTAATTTCAAGGGGCGTTCCGGTACCGCCGACGCAATGATCTACCTGGCGAGTCCTGAAACATGCGTAGCCTGCGCGCTGGCGGGTGAGATTACCGACCCGCGCTCGTTGGGGATTGACCCCATCGCCTTCGAACTGCCGGAACGGTTTACGATCGACGACTCAATGGTTCTTGAACCGCCCGAGGACGCTACGAATGTTCAAGTAGTCAGGGGGCCGAATATAGGCGCTCCGCCCAGGACCGAACCCCTCCCGGATACAATAGAAAAGTCTGTTCTACTGAAGGTCGGCGACAAGATTACGACCGACCACATCATGCCGGCAGGCCAGTACCTGAAGTATCGCTCCAATATTCCGAAGTACGCAGAGGTGGTTTTCATAGGCGTCGATCCGACATTCGCCGCGCGCGCCAAGGATAAAGGCGGAGGCTTCATCGTCGGCGGCGACTCATATGGCCAGGGCTCCTCGCGCGAACACGCCGCCATCTGTCCGAGTTACCTGGGAGTAAAGGCTGTTTTCGCAAAAACCATCGAGCGAATCCACAAGACCAACCTCGTGAACTTCGGTATTCTCCCGCTGGTCTTTATCAAGGGCACGGATTACGATGCTGTTGACCAGGGAGACAGCCTGCGCGTGGAAGGCATATACGCCGCTCTGGACGGCGACAGGACCGTCGGCGTCTTGAACCTGACCAAGGGAACGAGCTTTAGGAT
The DNA here is from genome assembly GCA_964537405.1 of uncultured Thermoanaerobaculia bacterium. GTDB lineage: Bacteria > Acidobacteriota > UBA4820 > UBA4820 > DSQY01 > CAVRTJ01. Next base: position 10,313 of record CAZIBS010000037.1, read on the forward strand.
GAAGATTGATGTAAGCACCAGGCAGGCCGGGATTCTGAAAGACGGTGGAACGCTCAGCCACATAGCCAAAGGCGCCAAGTAAGACTACGGGACAGCCGTTCACGCGCTTAAAATAAGGGTGGGGCTTGGTGCTCCGCCCCTTTTTTATGGTTGGCGTCCTGTTTTATCCGGCTACGAATTTGCGGATGCTCTCGTTGTTCTCGCCGGAAACGGCTAAGAATCCAAGGCCGTAGCCCCTGGGTGGAGCGGTTCGTACGACGTGAGCCACGACTTCCACGGCTTCGTCCCCCGGGAGCTTGAAGGAGAGCTGGAGCTTGTCGCCGATGGATAGGTCGACGGTTGAAAGGAGAAGGGCGCCGGAGACCGAAAGGTCGGCCAGCTCACCTCTACCCTCGTTTCCATCGCACGTGAAGCCACATTGCACTCCGAGGGGTTTTCGAGGGTCTTCCCTGACCTTCAGGGGAACGAAACGCCTGACCATACGCAGGAACTCGTCCTGGCTTACCGGTTTCTTGTAGAAGGCCTTGGCGCCGGCGCCGATGGATTCCTTGTCGCGCTCGGTAGATGAGAGCATGACGATGGGAATGTCCTTCAACCCGGGTGTGGAGGAGAGTATCCTGGTCGCCTCGATGCCGTTCATCTCGGGCATTTCCACGTCCAGCACGATCAGGTCCGGCTTGCTGTTTTGGGCCACCTTAATGGCTTCGAGACCGGTTGACGCGGTTAAAAGTTCGCAGTAGGCGCGGTTCAGGAAGGTCTTCTCAAGGTCAAGGTAGCTGTTCATGTCGTCCACAATCAGTAATTTCATCGGTTTTCCTCCATCTTCACAAGAGTTCCCAATTCTATACGATTTTCCCTCACATTCCAAGGGCGTGGCTCCTACCTGGATTTTCAGCACCTAACCGGGGACCGGCGGGGGCGCAGACCAAAGCTGAGAAGGTCTCCTATGTTTACGCTGCCCAGCAAAAGCGTTGAAGGAAAGCCGGGTGCTATTTACGCGAGCACCCCGGCTATGATTCCCATGGCCCAGTCGATCTCTTCTTTTGTGATGACGAGTGCCGGTGCGAAACGGATGACCTGTTCGTGGGTTTCCTTTGCCAGGATGCCCTCGGCCATCAACCGTTCGCAGAAAGGCCGCGCAACACCGGATCCTTCCTTGAGGACAACGCCGATCAGCAAACCCTTGCCTCGGACCTCGTTAACGTGCGGGCTGTTAAGATCACGGAGCCTGCCCATGAAGTATTCGCCCAACTCGGCCGCGCGCTTGTCCATCTTCTCGTCAACCATGACGTCGAGGGCGGCGGATGCCACGGCCGCGCCGAGGGGATTGCCCCCGAAGGTCGAACCGTGGTCCCCCGGATTGAAAACTCCCATGACCTCATCGGTAGCTACGATGGCGGAGACGGGATACATGCCGCCGCCGAGAGCCTTGCCGAGGATCATGATGTCCGGTTTTACCGCCTCGTAGTCGCACGCGAACCAACGTCCCGTCCTGCAAAAGCCGGTCTGGACCTCATCGGCCATGAAGAGGACGTTGTTGTTCGTGCATATTTCGCGGGTTTCCCTGAGATAACCCTCCGGGGGCACGACCACGCCGGCTTCGCCCTGAATGGGTTCCACCAGGAAGGCGCACGTGTTGGGAGTAATCGCCTTATTCAACGCTTCGGCGTCGCCGTAGGGTATAACCCTAAAACCCGGCGTGAAGGGACCGAATCCGTCCTTGTACTGTGCTTCGGTTGAAAAGCTGATGATGGTTATGGTCCGCCCGTGAAAGTTGTCGGAGCAGGCGACGATCTCCTGCTTCCCCTCGGGAATGCCCTTGACGTGCTTTCCCCACTTCCTGGCCGCCTTGAGAGCGGTCTCCACGGCCTCCGCACCCGTGTTCATGGGCAGGGCCTTCGGAAAACCGGTCAGGTTGCAGAGGCGCTTGAGCATTCCTCCCATCCGGTCGTTGTGGAAGGCTCGCGAGGTAAGGGTAAGTTTATCGGCCTGCTCCTTCAGCGCGGCTATGATCTTCGGGTGCCTGTGGCCCTGGTTAATCGCCGAGTAGGAACTGAGACAATCCATGTACTTCTTACCGTCCACGTCCCAGACCCAAATGCGCTCGGCCCTCTCAATAACGACCGGAAGGGGATGGTAGTTGTTTGCGCCGTAGCGCTCCGCCTCTTCAATGAACCGTTCGGTACGATTGGTCATTTGGACCTCCGATGAAAAAGCTGCTCATGCGAGGCCCCTCCGCGTAACGCGGGGGAACTTCCCGCCGGCAACTCTCAAGGTAGCAATAATGCGTTCGCTATTCAACCCCGTTTAATCCACCACCTCATTCGACTTCTAAGTCAACTATGTAATGACAGCCAACCCTGAAGATGGCGAAAGTTTTATTGTACACCGCCAGGGGCTTGCGCACGAAGTGCGCCTTCCGGGCGAAGCCCGGTAAGTCCGGTTATTAGTACCAGGCCTGCCGACCGACCGAAGGGAGGGAGAAAGGCGCGTTCCGCGCGGATTGGGCCGCCCAGCACGCAAGCGCGGCGCCCAACTGCTTTTCAGACGTCCAGGTGTTGGATGGAGACGACGCCGTTCCTTCCTTCGACTACGCCGTAAGCCATGGTACACCTTGGAAGCGACGCCTCTTCTTCGAGGCGCGCAGCCAGCAGCGTGCGTAGGGAAACTACCTGAATGCCTCTTCTCCTCGCATCCTTCAGGAAGGCCGCAAAGTCACCGGCGAAGGGGCCTCCCTCCAACGCGGCATGGACCGTGAGGACGGGCCATGGCGACTCTTGGGCTTTTTCGAGAACCATTTGGAAGAAGGAGGGCGCATCGGGAACGCTTCCGCCCAGGGCTTCCTCCAGCATGGGGAGGGTGGCGGGCACCTGTGGTGTTGTCAGCGTGCGACCTTCGATTACCGGGAAAAAGGGATCGGTTCCCCGGCAGTCTGATGCGTAAAGCAGACCCATCTTCTCCTGTATCCGCAGGCTCTCTTCGGAACAAAGCCAGGCGGGCGAGGCGCTTGTATGGGTTTCTTTGCCAAAGACCTCTTTGAAGGCCGCCGCCGCCCTTCCAAGTTCGGCCGAAATACGTTCCCCGGAAAACCCCCGGAGGTGATCCCGCCACGCGCGATGGTCCCAGGGCTGCATGCCGACATCGAAGCCGCCCGCTTCTATTTCTCGTGCCGACTCCGGAAAGGCGAGGGCAACCGGTCTCGAAGGAAGCAGAGTTCCGGAGAGCATGGTCCTGAGACCGTAAATAGCGGGTGCGCCGATCCTTAACATTTTCTTGAGGAAAGCAGGGTGTTTCAGGACTCTGAAGACGGCCCGACCGGATCTGTCCGGGCCGAGTGCCAGGTAAAAAGTGGCTTTTGCTTCAGCTTCGCGAAGGAGTTTCAATAGAACCGGCGTTCCGTCGCGCATTCCCACGTGTGTGTCCACGTTCACCCGCAGACCAAGAACAGGGCCGGTATTACGGTTTACTGTCGCTGCTCCCAGGGCCGTCTTGATGGACTCTATGTTCGTGCCGCCTTGTACCTTATGCACGTTGAGGCGCGCTTGCTCCACAAGGGAGTAGAGGTTCTTCTTCCTGTAAACCGTCGGTTTCATGCCGAAGATCTGTTTAAAGAATGACATCTCTTTTCCTCAGAAGTCGTTTTTGCCGGCCTTGCCGGATGTTGCTTTCATGCCGCACCGCGCGTGGAAATGACGGCGGGTATGGTTTTAAGAATGATGATGAAGTCCTGGAGAAGAGACCAGTGATCGATATAGTGCAGATCGAGTTTCATCCAGGTATCAAAATCGAGTTCACTCCTGCCGGAAATCTGCCAGAGACAGGTCAGCCCGGGACGCATGGAGAGCCTCCGGCGCTGCCACCGTTCGTAGTGCGCCACCTCTGAAGGAATAGGCGGTCTCGGACCTACCAGGGACATTTGGCCGACGAATACGTTCCAAAGCTGAGGCAGCTCGTCCAGCGAGAACTTTCGGAGAATGCGGCCCAAGCGGGTTATCCTTGGGTCGTCCTTGATTTTGAAGACCGGGCCGTCGGCTTCGTTGAGGTCTTCCAGGATACTCTTCATATCTTCGGCGTCTTCGCGCATGGTCCGGAACTTGATGCAGGTGAAGAGCCTGCCGTTCAGTCCCATCCGTTCCTGGTCGAAGAGTACGGGGCCCCTGCTGGTGAACTTGACGAGGGCGGTGATTGCCAGAAGCAGTGGAGAAATTACCACGAGGGTCGATGCCGAGACCAGAACGTCCATGGCGCGCTTGCAGAAGAGCGCCGTCTGGTTGTGGGGGATGGTCGTAAAGCGTAAGAGAGCCAGTTCTTCAATCCTTTCAAGGTGAACCTGTGCCGTGAGGTGCGGGAAGAGGTTGGTCGCTAGAAGCGTGTCTACGCCGAGGTCTTCGCAAGCCAGGAAGAGATCCTCCATGTGGGCGAGGGTTCCCGGCCTGACGCAGAAAATGACTCCGTCGATGACTTCGCGTTCCACGATGCCCGTAAGTGCCGAGACGTCTCCAAGACACTCAAGGCCCATCTCTTTCAAGGCCTTTGCTTCCGCGGGATCGTCCTCGCCTTCGACGCACATGAATCCCCGTATTTTCAAGCCCAACTCGGGACGTTGGAGAAGCTTGTCCGCCAGGACCCTGGCTCTTCTGTCGGCGCCAACCAACAACGCGGCCCTGAAAAGCCGTCCCTCCCTCAGGCCCTTCCTGAACCATACGGTGACGGCGTACTTAAGTGTGGTGGAAAGAAGGAGGAAGGTGCCGAAAAACAGCACCAGAAAGAGCCGACTGAGGAAAGTCAGCCTGAGGAGGTAGGCGAGGGAAAGGGTCACCAGGAAGGCACCGGTTACACCCCGTAGGTTGAGCAGAAAGAGAAGAGAAAGCGGAAGGCTGACGGCTTGCCTGTAAGCCTTGAAGATGAGAAGAACCACCAGAATGGTGAAAGAGCAAAGGAAGAGAATAGGGAGGTAGTAACTAAGACCGAACATCGGTCTCTTTGAGAGAGAGATGCTGAGAAATGGAACGATGTCGCGCCTGAGATAGAAGGAAGCCGCAAAGGAAACGAGGAGCGCCACAAGGTCCGCTACGACACAGGAGATATTGAATTGGCGTCTAAAATATTTCAGCACGACACACCATCCTTATCTACAAACTTACTTATAGCACAATTTGCCTCCGGTAGAACAGGGGCGCCCAGGCTTCTTGAATCCGCCACCTAAGCGAGGACCGGGGCGGCGAAGGCAACAACGCGGATGAGCCTTATCCCGCAAAAAGTCTGTCACTGCGAGGGAGCGTAGCGACTGCGTCAGTCTGGTGGGAAATGGCAACCGCATGGTGCTGGAGAGGCTGGATTGCCGCGCCGCCTTCGGCTCCTCCTAAGGAACACTTTGCGTAAGTCATATGTACAGTGTTGAAGCATTTTTGGCACATGGCCGGATAGGGGACCCTACAAGGACGTTTTTCTTTCCACAAACACGGCGGCGCCCCGCTCGCAAAAGCGCGAAAGGACGTTTCGGTTTGCACGACCAACGCCGGGTGCACAAGCTCTTTGATCTCCTTCATCAGCTTTTCCCTTCCCGTTTTCGCCCAGCCCCGGTTCATTTGATGGTAGCATGGTTTTTTCCTCGCCGGATTTTGTGGGGAACGATGAGGACGAACAGAGTGGGCAAGGAAAGGAGTGTTCATCCGGGAATCCGGATGGCGACAAGCGAAGTTCTCGGACGGAAACCAAGGAGAATACGAAGATGAAGCCCATCTACCTCGATTACAACGCCACTACGCCTCTCGACCCGCTTGTAATCGAAGCCATGCGCCCTTGCTTGGAGGAGAACTTCGGCAACCCATCGAGCACGCACTGGTACGGCATACAGGCCAAGCTGGCGGTTGAAATAGCCCGCAGGCAGGTAGCGGAACTGCTCAACTGCGACGCCGACGAGATTGTCTTCACCAGCGGCGGCAGCGAGTCGAACAATTACGCCATCAAGGGTGTGGCATTTGCCAACCGCCACAAAGGTAACCATATCATTACATCCTCGATTGAACATCCCGCAGTTTCCGAAGTCTGCCGGTATCTTGAGCGCCGCGGCTTTCGAATTACCTACGTCGCGGTTGACGGGTACGGCGTGGTGGATTTGGAGGCCCTGGAGAAAGCCATCTCACCGCGGACTATCCTGGTGACCGTCATGCACGCCAATAACGAGGTCGGCACCATCCAGCCGCTTGCTGAAATTGTCAGGATCGCGAAAAAACATGGTGTTCTCGTACATACGGACGCGGCCCAATCCGTGGGGAAGATACCGACTGATGTAAAAGAGCTGGGGGTAGATTTGCTGAGCGTGGCGGGCCATAAGCTATACGCTCCAAAAGGAATCGGAGCATTGTACATCAGGCACGGTGTAACGCTCGAAAAACTGGTGCATGGAGCCGACCATGAGCAGAATCTGCGCGCGGGAACGGAAAACGTTCTGGAGATCGTAGGGTTGGGCAAGGCGTGCGAGGTTGCCAAGCAATCCATGAAAAAAAACATGGCCCATATGCAAAAGTTGCGTGACCATTTGTATAGCGGCATAAAAAAGCGCTTCCCGGCGGTCAAACTCAACGGTCACCCAAAGCAGCGTCTGCCGAATACGCTCAGCTTGAGCTTTCCCAACATCGAAGCCAACCTGCTGCTTAATGAATTAGACGGCGTGGCGGCGTCGGCGGGTGCGGCCTGCCATTCCGATTCCATTGACGTTTCATCGACTTTGGCCGCCATGGCCATACCCGATGAGTACGCAATGGGTACGATCAGGTTTTCCACCGGTAGGTTTACGACTGAAGACGAAATTGAGCGCGCAATAGATTTCATATCCGAAGCGGTGGCGCGACTACAGCCGACCGACACTGGAATGGTGCGAACGAGCACCGATATCGGCAATATCAAGCTGACCCATTTTACGCAAGGCTTAGGCTGCGCCTGCAAGCTGAGGCCGCAGGCGCTGGAACGGATCCTGGCCAACCTTGCCGCGCCGGAGGATGTCCAGGTGATGGTTGGTTTGAACAATGCCGACGACGCGGCGGTATACAAACTCCGGGACGACCTTGCCATTGTGCAAACGGTGGATTTCATTACGCCGATTGTTGATGATCCATACCATTTTGGCGCCATTGCCGCCGCCAACGCATTCAGCGATATTTACGCCATGGGTGGAAGACCCGTTTTCGCCCTGAACATTGTCAGTTTTCCTTCAAATCGCTTACCAATGGAAGTTTTGCGCGAGATTTTGAAAGGCGCGCAGGACAAGGCAAATGAAGCCGGCGTCAGTATCGTTGGCGGTCATACCGTTGACGACGGCGAACCTAAGTTCGGCATGACGGTAACAGGCTTGATTCATCCTGAGAAGGTACTGACCAACGCAACCGCCAAACCGGGCGACGTGCTAATCCTGACAAAACCACTCGGCCTGGGTATTATCACTACCGCGATCAAACGAGCCATGGCTGACGAGCAAACGGTAGAAGAAGCGATCGCGCTTATGAGCACGCTCAACCGCAAGGCGGCTGATACTATGTCCGGTTTCAAGGTTAACGCCTGCACCGATATTACCGGTTTCGGCTTGCTGGGTCATCTTAAAGAAATGGTCAGGGCCAGTGGCGTCGACGCGGAAGTTTACGCGGAAAAAGTGCCCCTGCTCAGACACGCAAAGGAGTTCATCACGGCCAACGTTATCCCGGGCGGCACGCTCAACAATTTTGATTTTGTCTCCGATTGCGTGGAATGGCCACTGGAAATATCAAGGACCACTAAAATCATACTGTGCGACGCACAAACCTCCGGTGGATTATTGATATCGATTCCCTCAAATGCCGGCACAGAATTGGAGCAAGCGCTACGTGATAACGACATTGCGGACGCCGGAATTGTTGGCCGGATAACCTCCGTGGGCGACGGAAAGATCGTTGTTCGACAAGAGTGATGGGGTCAGCCGGGAAATGGGAGCACGTCTCTGCACGGCGCTCTTTCCCGGCACACATGGAAAAGGGGCCCGTCAGGGGCCCCTTTTTTGTTTCGCTAAACTTTCACTGCCTCACGGCCACTGCCAGGTGAGCGTTGTTTCGCCCCCATCGGGGTTTACGAAGCGGAAGGTGGTAGGGGTGTTCTTCGGTACCGCCGCCTTCAAAGCGTGGCCTTTCTTGATGACGATCTTCCCGGTGCTCTTCCATTTTACGCGCTTCCTATTGCTCGTATCGCCCCAGAATGTCCCGTTGATGTAAACGGCGATCCCCTTTTGCAGGTTGCTGCCGAGCACGACGATGCGGAAGATGGGGCGCCCTTTCTTTTTCATTGAGGAGATGACCGGCGGGTTGATCGGTGCCGTCACGGTGATGGAGAGGTGCGAGTCGTTGGCCGTGGCGTCAGTGGAGTCGGTGACCTGGACCGAGACCGCGTACGTTCCCGCGGAGGAGTACGTGTGCGATACGTCGGCGCCGCTGCCTTGGGTAGAGCTGTCCCCGAAGTCCCAGGCATACGTGTAGGGGGACGTACCGCCCGAGGCCGCTGCGGTGAAGTTTACGGTCAACGGGGCATCGCCGGAGGTTTTGTCCGCGGAGGCTGTGACGGAGAGGGCGGCGGCGGACGAGACAGTGATGGTGAGAGTATTGGTGGCTGTGGCGCCGACCGCGTCGGTTACGGTGAAAAGCACGGAATAGGTGCCCTGACTGTCGAAGGTGTGGCTGACCGAGGCAGTGGCGCCGTGCGCCGAGTTGTCCCCGAAGTTCCAGTCGTACGTGTAGGGGGACGTACCGCCCGAGGCGCTCCCCGTGAAGCTCACGTCTAGGGGCGCCGGGCCCGACGTCGGGTTCGCCGAGGCCGTCGCGGTTAGGGGGGTTGGACCGCCGGAAAGCGTCGCGATGTCGAGGCGATCCTCTAAGTACGTGTTGTCATCTCCGCCAGTCGCATAGAGCGAGCCGCCCAACACGGCCATACCGGCAAAGAACCGCTCGTAAAGGCCAGGCGCGGAACTCCACTGGTCCTGTACCGGGTCGTAGACCTGCAGGAAAGGAGCGGAGCGGTAATACGTGGTTCCTATCTGTTTGTAGAGGTTGCCTCCGCCGTAGACCACGATGTAGCCGTTGTACACGGCCGCGCTGGCCCCATATACGGCCGCCGGCATGGTCGCTCCCGATGAGTATGCGTTGGTTGAGGGATCGTAGATGATCACGTGCGTGTTCAAGAAATCCGTACTGCGGTCGATAATGCCGCCAAAGATGTATATCTTACCGTTGTAAGCGACCCCGCACGCTTCATCCAGCGTCGACGGCATGTTAGCTAGGCTGGTCCAGCTATTCGCCGTAAGATCCAGGACGCGGGCCGTGCCCACGTTGGCATTACCGTTGTACCCGCCCAAAACATACAACTTTCCGTTTACCACCCCGCCGGAGGCAAAAACCGTTGGGGTGGGGTCGGTGGCCATGGCCGTGAAGGCGTCGGTGGTCGGATCGTACACCTCGGCATCGCCGGTAAGGTTGCTGTTGCCGCTACCGTCGGCCATGGCGATCTTGCCGTTCCACACGTCCGCGACGGCGCCGTAGCGGGGGACCGGGTTGGACGCCGTGCTCGAAGACCACGTATTCGAGGCGGGATCATACGAATAGACGCCCGCGAAGGTGCCCGAGGCGTTGTAACCGTTGAGGACGTACAGGGTATTGTTCATACCCACCACGTTCGCCATCTCAAGATAATTGCTCGTCTGCGAAGCGGAGTCGTACGCCAAGGGTGGATTCGGCTGGTACCACGTGCCGGTCGTGGTGTCGTACATGTCGACCATGCGGAAACCCACGCCTCCCCCGATGAGGTAGATATTGCCATCCACGTAACCGGCGGAGGAATCGGCTCGGCTAATCGGCGACGGTGGCAAGTTGGGAAGCTGCGTAAAGGTATTCGATGCCGTGTCGAGAACCTGAACGACGGACGAAACCCCGTCGTCGCGCTTGTTGGCCGTGTCCCAATTGGTGCCGGAGAAAATGTAGATTTTGCCGGTCGTGGGATCAAAGACGGCGCCGGGAAAGCTGACTTTATCGATCATGCTAACGCTGCCCGAATCCCAGGTGTCGCTGGACGGGTCGTAGGTGATCGCGGTGCCGTAGTACTTGCTGCTTGTACTGCCGCCGTTGTCTCCCCCGATGTAGTAAATGCGGGCGACGGACGACACGTACACCGCCACTCCGTAGGCGCGCTTGTTCGGCATGTCTTGCCCCGTGCTCCACGAGTCCGCCGAAGGATCATAGATGCGCACCGTTTTCTGGTAGCTGCCCGTGTTGCCGCCGAAAACATAGATTTTCCCGTTGTAAGCACAAGCGGCGTGGCCACGGATTGCCGCAGGCATAGATGCCCCCGTGGACCATGTATCGGTGGATGGGTCATAGATTTCGTTGACCTTCACGGGACCACCCGAACCCATGGAATCAATCGTTCGGCCGCCCATCACGTAGATCTTTCCGTTTACGGCTACGGCCGTAGCCAGATACCGCGCGGTGGGCATGAGTGCACCGCTGCTCCAGGATTTCGTTGAAGGATCGTAGATTTGGGTCGTACCGAGGGTGATTTCGGTTTCCGCCGGGCTCGAGCTGAGGCCGCCGAACAGGTAAATCTTTCCGTTTAGGGTGCACTCAGCCATCCACTGGGCGCCGCTTGGTATGGGTGCCTTGACCCCCTGCCAAGAAACGGAGAACGGCAACGCCTGAGCGTGAGCCACAAGGCCAGCCGCCATCACCATGACGAAGACAGCGATTAAGCGAAGAAACGTTTTCGGACTTCTCATAAGACTTCCTCCCTGTGAAGAAAAGACCCGGTTTCGTGAAGACCCAAGGAGCCTGTTGCCCGAAGCAGGACCGGGCGTACACGGACGCCCGGCGCGAGTCTCCGTAGGTCTCTCGTTTGGCAACATTGTGTTTTATTTATCATTGTACCTCCGCACGGCGATATTCTAAGAGATGGATATGGCGTTGTCAACCCACATTTATCCCCGAGTTTTCTATCTGGTCTTGGAAGGTGTCGCTAACTATCTGATAACAGAGGTGATACACGAATCATTTGTGTAGTGACAATTGTTTTGCTACGGGGTCCAAGTCGAAGATCTTCCACAATTTCCCCTGGACGCTGCTGCGGCGGGTAACCTTACGTTTGGCTTCTTTGAGGCAGTACAC
>CAZIBS010000038.1:0-21246 GCA_964537405.1 uncultured Thermoanaerobaculia bacterium
CCTTTCTCCAGTGCGGGAATCTGGATGTCCCCTAAGACTCATTTTAAAGTGTCTTCTGACAGGAACCTTTCCGGGTACTCTTCGGAAGAGATAGAAGCCGTCAAGACGGACGGGAGGACAGTGGCGCCCTCCCATACGAATCGTGGTGTCCACCAGGAAAAAACTTAGCCAATGGCAGGATAACCCCTTGATTCTCAAGGCATTACGAACCATGCACCATCCATTTTTACCTGGAATATCCGTTAAAGAGCGTTGTTCGAGTGCGGTCCTCGTCTTCGACAAGTTCCATCAATCGAATCAAACCCTTGAGGGACTTTGCCTAGCTTCTACGCAGACATGAAGACGGCATTCTCGCTTACTTCGATATCCGTATCGACAACGGCGCCCCCGAAGCGATGAACAACAACGCCAAGCAGATCAGCCACCGCGCTCACGAATTCCACTCCGCTGAAACCTTTTCTCTCAACCTCTACCACTACCTCGGACAGCTTCCGCTACCCCAAACCGTGGACAAAGTCTTGTGAGGAGCCTACGAGTCAATAGTCCTCGGCACTGTTCTTGAAGTCGTAGTGAAGCACCCACGTGTAAACCTTGAGGTTGATCGGCAGATCAAACTTGACTTCGACCTCCGCGTTGGCACCCCGACGGGTTATCTTAATTTGCTTTGCTGTTACCGGCAGATTCAAGTCTCGAGCCTTCTGCAGCAGGTCATGCCGCACCTGCTCCGGTTTTTTGCCCCAGATGTTATCGCGGGTGTACTGCTGTATAAAGTCGTTGTACTCGTATGCATTGACTCTCTTAGGAACCACCTTCACGAGAACGTACACGATTGCCGCGAAGATAAGAATCATTATCAAGAGCCCTATCTTGCCTTTACCGTTTTCACTGCTTCTCATTGGCATCCTCCTTAACTACAACTACTCTGCTATTTTAAGCCCGGCCTTGAAGCCTGTCAAATGGTATTAACGTTCAAGATCGACCGTTAGTTCTCTCACCTTTCTTTCGAATTCTTCAAAGAGACGGCGGTTTTTTTCGACCACCGCAGCGGGAGCCCTTTCCAGAAAGGATGTATTGGCAAGTTTAGCGCCAAACCTGTCGCGTTCTTTCCGCGCTTTTAAAAGCGCACCTTCAAGACGCTTCAGTTCGGTTCCTGTATCCGTCTTTGTTTCAGGAGAGCGAATAGAAAAGCGGAAACGCGACGCCACGCCCGGAAGCCATTCCCGCTCTTCGGGAAGAGAGGCAACTATCCTCAGCGAGCACAGGCGCGCGAGCATTTTTACCTCCTTTGCAGACTCTTCGGCCAGGATTCTCTTAAGAATGTCGCCTTGGGGAACGACTGCCAAATCCAGCATGAAAGATGGTGCAATACCCCTGTCCGCCCTAAGGTTTCTTATCCGGTTAACGAGGTCCATCAAGGCTTCTATAGTCTCCGCGCCTTGAAAAGATTCCACGCTCTCGCTACGCGGATAAGGCGCTTCCATCAAGCTCCCTTCGCTGCCCGGAAGGCTTGTCCACAACTCCTCCGTAACAAAGGGCATGAATGGATGAAGAAGTTTGAGGATGCCGTCAAGAACCGTGTACAGGACCCACCGCGTCCCCTCTTGCCTGTCGGCGGGCGCCTCTTCAGCGAGCCCGACCTTTGACGCCTCCACGTACCAATCACAGTAACGGTGCCAGACGAAATGGTAGAGAGAATCTGCCGCCTCGTAGAACTTGTAGTCTTCCAACGCCCTTCGAACCGCGGTTACGGTCTTCCGGTATTCAAAGAGAATCCACCTGTCCCATAGACTCAATTGGGCGGGCTCGGGCTCTCTTGCCGTGCCTCCTTCGAGCTGCATCAAAACGAAGCGTCCCGCATTCCAGATTTTGTTAGCAAAGGCGCTGTATCCCTCCATGCGTTTTGGGTCAAGAGCCACGTCGGTACCCGGAACAGTAAGGATAGCGAGAGTAAACCGCACGGCGTCGGCGCCATACTTATCGATAAGTTCCAGCGGGTCTATCACGTTGCCCAGCGTTTTGCTCATCTTTTTCCCGTGGGCGTCCCTGACCAAACCGTGAAGAAAAACCTCTTTGAAGGGGGGCTTTCCGGTGAATTTCAGGCCCGCCATTATCATCCGGGCAACCCAGAAGAAGAGGATGTCGTATCCCGTCTCCATAACGCTGGTCGGGTAGTAGCGTTTGAAATCTTCGGTCTCTTCGGGCCAACCCATGGTGGAGAAGGGCCAGAGTTGGGATGAAAACCACGTGTCAAGAACATCGGGATCCTGCTCAACCACTCCGCCGCAATAGGGACAGTTGGCAAGCGGTCCCTCCGACACGAGCAACTTCTCAGGGTCATCCACACCGGCCTTCCGGCCACACTCGGTACAACCGAACGCGGGAATTCTGTGTCCCCACCACAACTGTCTTGAAATGCACCAGTCGTGTATCTCACTCATCCAGTTCAGGTATACCTTTTTCCAGTGTTCGGGGATGATCCTTACTTCTCCTGTCGCCACCACTTCCCTTGCCGGCGCCGCAAGCGGTTCAATCTTGAGAAACCACTGGTTGGAGACGGTGGGCTCCACTACCGTGTCGCACCTTTGGCAGTGGCCTACCGCGTGCCGGTGCGCTTCGGTCTTGACGAGGGAACCCTCCTCCTGGAGCTGTTTTACGATCGCCTCCCTGGCCACAAAGCGGTCCCGGCCCGCGTAAGCGCCGGCCCTATCGGTCATGATACCGTCCTCGCCGATCACCCGGATGATTTCAAGGTTGTGCCTGCGGCCGGCTTCGAAGTCGTTCGGATCGTGGGCAGGCGTTATCTTCACTGCTCCGGTCCCAAACCGGCGGTCAACCATTTCATCTGCTACGACTGGAATAGAGCGTCCCATTATGGGAAGTACGACGCACTTTCCCACCCATCCGTTGTAGCGCTCGTCGTCGGGGTGTACGGCAATGGCCGTATCGCCGGGCATCGTTTCCGGCCTGGTGGTGGCCACGACTATGCCATCGCTACCGTTGCCGCCTTCCAGTGGGTACTTTACGTACCACAACTTACCCTGCGTATCGACGTGCTCGACCTCCAAATCGGAGAGTGCCGTTCCGCACCCCGGGCACCGGTTGATCATGTATTCGCCCCGGTAGATCAGTCCTTCACGGTAAAGGATTACAAAGGCCTTCCTTACGGCCTTCGACAGACCCTCATCAAGTGTGAAACGGGTCTTGCTCCAGTCGCACGAGGCGCCCAACCGTTTCAACTGCCGGAGGATAAGATCGCCCTTCTCCTTCCGCCATTCCCAAACTTTTTCGACGAAGGCCTCACGGCCGATGGAGAAACGGGACAGGCCCTGCTTCTCGAGTTCCCTGGCTACAACCATCTGTGTGGCAATCCCGGCATGGTCGGTGCCGGGCACCCAAAGGGCATCGAAGCCATCCATGCGCTTGAAGCGCACAAGTATGTCCTGAAGAGTTACGAACATGGCGTGGCCCGAATGAAGGACTCCCGTAACATTGGGCGGAGGAATAACGATTACAAAAGGTTCCTTCCCGGAATCGGGCTTTGCCTTGAAATAGCCGGCCTTTTCCCATGAACTATAGAGACGTTCTTCACACGCTTTTGGGTCAAAGTGCTTTGGTATGTCCATTCGCGCCCATGCTCCCGGAGAAGAACACACGAAAAACAGGGGCAAATCCCCTGTTTTTGCTCAGCCTAAAAATGAAGTGAGCCCCTCCACTGGAGGCGCGTTACAACCATGGTTCGCTCAGTTACCTTCGGATTCAAGGTCTTTAATGCGTCGCTTTATGATGGTTTCGGCAAGCTCCGGTATGACCTCCCACGCGATGGGAGTTAACAGGCCGGGCGCAATGTCATTGATGATTTGCGCAAAAAAGTCGCTTCCCAGCCCGGTTACCGCTTCCCTGACCTTTTCATCAGGAAGAGTCGGCGCCTCCACCTCGCCCTTTGCGACCACCGCTTCATCCACGGCGGAGGCTACGATGGGACTGAGTTGTTCACGGAGCGCCTCTTCGACGGCTTTCTTGACTATCTCCGGGAGCATCTCTTCAACCACCCGTCTTACCATCTCCCGAACTTCTTCGGGCTCTACCGGCGCCGAAGCAAGAGAAGAAACCTCTTCCAGACCACCCTCTTCCTCGCAAACTGCTGCGCTTTCAGGTACGGCCACTTCGAGATTTTCGTCAACCACCGGCTCTTCATGAACATCACCCGTTTCAACCGGTTGCTCTTCTTCAACAGGCTCTTCGACTGAAACAGCGTGATGCTCCTCGCCCGCCGACTCTTCCTGAGCGGTTTCAGGCGGCGGGGCGCCTTCGGCAACCCCTTCCACGCTTTGGATGCCCTTGAGATCCGCGGTATCCAAATCCTCTTTTGCTGTCGCTTCTTCCGATACCGCCCCTTCCTCCAACGGCTCTTCGCCGATGGTGGATTCAGCGGCTTCATCCGCCGTTTCTTCAGGCTCCATCCCCTCTTCACCGGGTATCGGGGACTCAAACAACTCTTCGGACGAGTAGGCTTCCTCCTTTACCGGCACCCCACGGTCGTTCGGAAAAGAGAATTCTTCCAGAACTCCTTCCGCCCGTTCTTCCAAATGTGCGGGCATTTCGAAATCCGGCGGTCCTCCATCTGATGGCGGTTCTTCCCCTTGGATGCCCTTAAGATCCGCGGTATCCAAGCCCTCTTTCGCCACCGCTTCTTCCGTATCTGAAACCAAGCCTTCCCCACCATGAACCGCTTCACAAGTAGAAGCGGCCACTTCTTCCGATACCGACCCTGCCTCCAACGGCTCTTCGCCGGTGGTGGATTCGGCGGCTTCATCCGCCGTCTCTTCCGAGCGCATGGGCATTGCGGAATCCGGCGGTCCTCCAGCTAATGGCGGTTCTTCCCCTTCACGTCCTGTCTCGTCTTCGTATTCAGATTCAGATTCAAAGGACGCGGCGGAAGTAGGAACCGCCTCCCGGGGCGAAACCGTAAGATCGCTCGAATCAAAGGCTTTCTGGTCGGATCCTTCATATGCCTCAACCTTCCATGGAGCCTCCGTCCTGTCTTCTTCCTCAACGGTGCTCACCCCGAGCGGCGGCGCATCCGTCTTGTTTTCCTCTTCAACGGTGGTCACCTCAAGCGGCGGCGCCTGTGGCCCAACTTCTTCCTGAAAGGCGCTTTCGCCCGAAAAAACGGGGGCTTTCTCTTGCTCCGGCGTTTTTTCTTCAACTACTCCTTCGGGATATGTGGGCTCAGATACTAAATTGGTCCCTTCTTCCAGCCCATCCGGCGTGACTTCCGCGAACTCACCACCGGTTCCGGGCTCCGTTTCTTCCTGGCCGGAATATGGAGTTTCGGTTTCGGCTTCGAGAGCGCTCTGTACGGAAAAAGGAGCGCTTTCAACCTCTCCAGCGGGTTCTCCAAAGGCGGAAGGTTTGTCTTCATCGCCCTCACCCTGTACCGAGGGAGATACCGCTGCTTCCTCCGACACCTTTTGGTCCTCGGGAGACACTATCTCGTCCATGGCGCCTTCGGGAAGAGAATCCTCCGTAGCCATCGAACCAAGGTCTACGGCTTCAAAATCTTCGTGGCCCCGGGGAACGATGCCGGATGAGTCTTCTTCAGCGCCCTTGCTTTCCAGCTCAGGCTCCTCGGTTCCGACGCTAACCGGTTCAAAAATCACGTCCTTCTGCGCAACCACCTCGGGTTGGTCAAGAGAAAGAGACGCCTTCTCCTCGCGTGACGTTGCGGTTTCTTCCATCATCGAATTTTGAATCGAAGGGGGAGGGACGGAGGCTTCTTCCGCCTCGGTAGAAGGCCGGAAGGGGCTCTCATCCAACACATCGCCTTCAGAATCAGTGGTTGGGAAACCGTCCGGAACGCTGGGTTGGAGCGTTAACTCTTCCCTGTTCCGGAAAAGCTGTACCGGCTCTTCATGCTCTGGCGCCGTATATACCACGCGCCGGCTGATAAGTTCTTCAACTTTGTCCACGAGCAGTTTCGAGTCGAAGGGTTTGGTAATAAAGGTGTCCGCCCCTGATGCCTTGGCTTTGGCTTCGTCAAAGGGCTCGAAGGTCCCCGTCATGAGAATTGCGGGGATTGAGGAGTAAGCGGGGTCTTGTTTAACGAAGGAAACGACGTCGTACCCGTTCATCTCCGGCATAATAACGTCGCACAAGAGAATATCGGGGCGCTCGCTTTTTATTTTCTCAACGGCGGCTTTTCCGTTCGAGACGCAAGTTACCTCGTAATCTCCTTCCGCGAAGGTTAATTCCACGACTTTTTGGATGGTTACGCTGTCGTCTGCCAACAATATTTTCTTAGCCATTAAAACCCCCTATCCATTCAAGCGGAGTATACCTTAAGCCCAAGGACCCTGTAAAGGCATCGCACGTCAACACAGCCAATCATCTCTTTATCTGCCACCTCAATCTCCCACCCCAACCATTCCGGAAGGGCTTCATCTTGATCCCCACGCCTTGGCCGTCCCGAAAAAATCGCCGGCGCCGAGCCGGGGATTCCAAGTATACCGCCTTTTCCGTCATCAAGGAACAGCACTACCTCGGGACGACCGCCTTCATCTCCAAGAAAGGATTCCCTGAGCACCGGGACGGCCTGGGATTCCACGGGGCGGATTCCTCTCAGCCACGAGACACCGCCCGGAAGAAACAAGGGGTCGCGCCAATCTTCCACACTCTTGACGAGTTCGAGGGCGAATGCCAGGCGCCTGCCTCCCGTTGACAACGCCATGAAGAGACCTTTGCCTTCCATCACGCCTGCCAACCAAAACC
Source organism: uncultured Thermoanaerobaculia bacterium (assembly GCA_964537405.1). Taxonomy (GTDB): domain Bacteria; phylum Acidobacteriota; class UBA4820; order UBA4820; family DSQY01; genus CAVRTJ01. Next base: position 6,769 of record CAZIBS010000038.1, read on the forward strand.
ATCGGGGTCCAGGACGAAATACCCGTCTCGCTCTCCGGACCAAAGAACCCCGCGGCACCAGGGTGCCGACGCCTCGAAGAGTTCCGGAGCAATGGCCAAATAGGTCAATTCGCTCTCGGAATCATTCAATTTGACCTCCTGAACGCCCCAGCATACGCCATTGGCCAGTTCGACAATAACCGGCGGCGGCACTTTGTCGGCCCCGGCACCAAACTCTTCTCCTACCGTGCGGAGCTGGACCAGCGACTCGGTATATCCTTCGTCTTCGGGTTTTAGAAATCTCCGGACCGCCGAAACCCTCACCGCACATAAAAAATCTTCGCTCTCTTTTACGAAAAACCATCCATCCGCCAAAGGGCCTCCTACTTGAAAGACCTGTATGGAATATATGGAAGCGCGCCCCAGGTGTCAAGTGCGAAGCGCAACCGGAATCCACCATCTATTACAGGGGACATTAAATGTTGTACGTCCTGCGAAGGTTTGCTCCGAAGTGGGGATAGGTGGGCGGCGAGGCCCTGCCTGTGCCTGCCTGTGCGATGCCCGACCGCGAGCGTCCCGGCTCAGGCGGGCACGCAGACAGGCCGCGAAGGAACCCGGCGCGGCAGGCGGGCCTGTTTACAAAACCCGCCCACCGCGGTGGGCTTTGCCCGGCAGCCCGGCCGCCGTGACGTTTCGCTCAACGGCGCGGGCGGTTGCCGGTCCCAACGCCTCGGAAGCGAGTTCAAGGACGTCCCTCGTCTTGAAAGCTTCGTGATCGGTCTCCCGAGCGGCGTTGTTAAGCATAACATTGCAGAAGGGACAGGCAACCGCCACTCCCTCCGCTCCGGTGGCAAGGGCTTGGTCAAGTCGCTCGTGGTTGATGCGTTTACCCAGCCTCTCTTCGAGCCACATGCGCCCACCTCCGGCCCCGCAACACATGGCTTCCTCGCCGTGGTGCTCCATCTCCGAGATTTTCAGACCCGGTATTGCCTCAAGGATGGACCTGGGCTCCTTCGTCCCGCCGTTGTAGCGAGCGAGATAGCAGGGATCGTGGTAGGTCAGGCCGGTCTTTACTTCCCTGGTGAACTTCAATCGCCCTTCGGCAACAAGCCTTGCAACGAGTTCGACGCCGTGAACCACTTCGTAGTTGCCACCAAAGGCCGGATACTCGTTTTTCAGGGTGTTCAGGCAGTGGGGACAGTTAGTGACTATCTTTCTTACATTGCAGCCGTTCATCGTTTCTATGTTGCCCTCGGCCAGCGTCCGGAAGAGGTACTCGTTGCCGAGCCTCCTCGCGGAATCTCCGGTACAATTTTCCTCCGTTCCCAGGGTGGCGAAAGAGACGCCGGCGGCGTTGAGAAGTTTCACGAGGGCCCTTGAGACGTTTTGGCCGGCCGCATCGTAACTACCGGCGCAGCCTACCCAGAAGAGATACTCCGCTTCCGGCTTTTCCGATACCGTGGGCACATCAAGGCCTTCCGCCCATACTGTCCTGTCCGCACGCGGCAAGTTCCAGGGATTGCCCTGGCGCTCCATCCCCTTGAAGCCGACCATGGCCTCCTGGGGAAAGTTGCTCTCTTCAAGTGTAAGGTAACGCCTTAAGTCAACGATCTTATCAACGTAACTGATAAACATCGGGCAGGCCCACTCGCAGTATCCGCAAGTGGTACAAGCCCAGATAGCGTCTTCGCTGATCGTTCCGCCTATTAGCGGACGCTCTTCGGGCGCCTCTCCCTTCCTGTTCATTTCCGACAGGGGCGTAGCGTAGAGATAGTCTCTTAGCTCTATCCCAAAATCCCTTGGCACCAATGGCTTGTGGGTGATGGTTGTAGGGCAGGCCACCGTGCAGCGTCCACACTCGGTGCAGGTATAAAAGTCCAGCATCTGCTTCCACGTGAAATCCTGGATTCGGTTTACGCCGAAGTGTTCAGCTTCCAGATCCATCGGCTTGATGTTATTGTTAGGCGCCAACTCGCGAGTGTAGACGTTGAAGAGAACCGTCAGCACGTGAAAGTGCTTCGAATAAGGCAGGAAGTTCAGAAAACCGAACAAAAGAACAACGTGGCCCCACCACATTACGCGGTAAATCAGGTAGAGCGTCGCCGGGGCTGCACCCGCAAGGAAACCGGCCAAGAGATTCGAAACCGGAGACCACGGGCTCCACGCGGGGTGGTGTAAGGCTATAAATGCTCCGTTGGCTAAGAGATCGAAGACCATCAGCCACCCGATAAAGTTTAACGTCGCCCACGCATCCCAGGAGTTGTGCAACCGGGCCGGGCGCGCAAATATCCGCCTGTAGGACGCTAAGAGCACTCCAACAATAACCAGCACCTCGAAGAAGTCCTTCATGGCCTGGTATCCCAAACCCCACGGGCCCAAAAGCGTCGTTAGATGAAAAGAGGGAATAAGGCCTTCGAGAACGAGGGAGGAGGATCTCAGCAGCAGTACGACAAAACCCCAGAAGATGAGTAGGTGAAAGAAACCGGCGTAACGGTCCCGAACCATCCGTTTTTGAAAGAAGGCGTAAAGAATGAGGCCCTTGAGACGCTTCCACGGCCGGTCCAGGCGGTTATCAAGCGCACCCGCCGTCAGGGCGCCGATCCTCGTATGCGCGGTATTGGCGAAAAGCGCAAGCGAGGCCAATACGAAAGCCCAGGTTTCGATTGGATGCATTCTATTCCACCTCCTCGGGGAAGGCCATCCTTACGCTTTCCCGGGGCAGAGTCCTGCTACTCCTTTTCACGGGCGTTGTCGGCATTCGCTATATATTCATAGGAGAAGAAACCAGCGAGACCCTTGCGCGCCAGATCCTTGAAGATCATCAGCGCTCTTATTTCCTGGATGGGCGAAATCCTGATAATGGACTGAACGGAATCGTTCCCGTTGATTCTGCTTAGGATGTAATTCTCCTGCGGAGTGAAGTCGAGTTCGTTAAGTTCACTGAGTGATACCTTCAGGTATGGTACGTGTTCTATCGTAAACTCGTCCGAAACCAGCGTTTCCTTCATCTCCTTGTATGCCTTTGGAATCATGGCCCTGGCGAGATGGTTTTGGGGTTGAAGAAGGAGGACCTGTTTGAAGCATTCGATTGCCTCTTCGAACTGCTCCGCGTTAAACTCCTTGAGTCCGAGGTTGCAAAGGTTCTTGGCGTCGCCGTCGATCTTCGCGGCGGAGGGCTTCCTTCGCCGAGAGGTTTCGACAACGTCCACGATGCCCATCTTGTACATGTCGTGAAGCGTTTTACTGACGGCGAAATCGGAGGCGTGAATCATGAGACAGAGGTCGTTTATTCGCCTGGGCTGGTCCAGGAGCTGGACCATGCGGTTGTAGAGGGGATCCGCGAGAATCTCCCGCGTGAGTCCGCCCGGGATAACATTTACTACGGTATCGGGGCTTGGGAAAAGCTCGCGTATTCGCTGCCACTCATCGGCCCGCCTCGATCCCTCCATTAAGATGGAGGTGACGTCCATCGCGATTGAAACGTGCTCTTCGTGGGCGGGTGCGTCGTTGTAAAACTTGAAGTCTCCCTCTTCCCACAGGAAAAGGTCGTAGATGCTCTCCTCGGCCTTTATTCGCAGAAAACGTTGTACCTCGCTCTCGTCAAGAAGGCCGTCCATGACAAGAAGGCGGCCTAGTTTGATACCGGTTTCGCCCTGTTTAACGAAGGCCCGCATCAAGTCACCTTCTTCAACCTTCCCGAATGAGAGAAGGAACTGGCCGAAGTATTCCCTCGGGTCGTTGCTGGCGGAAGCTACAATTTTTCCGGAGTCAAAGTATATTTCCTTAGCGACTTCTTCCCGCCTGAGCAAGAGGATACCGCTCTTTTGGCTGAGAGCCAACCACTGTAAGAGGTCCGGCAGCGGCATGGTCGAAAAATCACCCGCAAGGCTCACGTTGGCCTACTCCCCAGGTTTGTCTTCCGTAGAATGGTTTCCGTCCGGAAACAATCCTTTCCCGCAATCCCGGTGTAGATCCGCAGGCTTGCTTGTGCGACGTACGACTCCGCGCAACCCCGCGGTCTCCTTGACCTTGCAAAAAACTGCTTGTTTCCGAACCGGAAACTTCGCTTGTTATCATCCGGGTTTCCGGATGAACACTACGCCAGCGCGTCTTTAGCCCTGTTCACCAGGGCCGCGAAGTCCGCCGCATTATTCATGGCTATATCCGCCAGGACCTTCCGGTCAAGCGGTATGCCCGCTTTACCAAGGCCGTTCATGAAGCGGCTATAACTCAAGCCGTTCTGCCTGCATCCCGCGTTGATGCGAACGATCCACAGGCGGCGAAAATCAATTTTCTTGAGCTTGCGACCGGTGTAAGCGTAAAGGCGCGAACGTTCCACCTGCTCCTTGGCGCTACGGTACAGGCTGCTCTTGGCGCCGAAGTACCCCTTTGCCGCCTTCATTATCTTCTTACGACGCTGAACCTTGTGGTGGCCGCGGCGAACTCTTGGCATGAGAGTGACTCCTTAAATTTTGAGTAGTCTTCGGACTCTACGAAGATCGGCGCTGCTGACCAACGTTGCCGAACCCAACCTGTTTTTTTGCTTACGGGTCTTGGAAGCAAGTAAATGGCGGTGATAAGCCCTGAAGCGTTTTACTTTACCCGTCGCCGTAAGCTTCAGCCGCTTAGCGGCTGCGCGATTTGTCTTCATTTTAGGCATTAAGCTAACCTCCAGCTATTTTTTTGCGGGCGTCAATAGCATGATCATCAAGCGACCTTCCATACCCGGTGCCCGCTCAATCTTCCCGATTGAAACCAGGTCCGTAGCCATCCTGGTAAGCAGTTTCTGGGCCAATTCAGGGTGAACTATCTCTCGTCCCCGGAAACGAACGGTGAACTTCACCTTGTGGCCATCCTTCAGAAACGATTCGGCCCTCCTGTATTTGACCTGATAATCGTTCTCTTCTATCTTGGGCCTTAACTTCACCTCTTTTACGGAAACATTTTTCTGGTGCTTCCTGGCCTCCGCCGTTTTCTTCTTCTCGTCGTACAGGTACCTTCCGTAATCAATGATCCGGCAAACCGGCGGCTGTGCCGTAGGCGCCACCTCCACGAGATCCAACCCCTTGCCTTCAGCCATGCCTATGCCTTGTTCGGGAGTCATGATTCCGAGTTGCTCACCATCCTCCCCTATAACCCGTACCTCGCGAACGCGAATTTCGCGATTCAGCTTCGGTCCCCTCTTAATGGGCATTTTATTGCTGGTTATTCGTATGGTTCCCTCCTCTTACTCCTTCGATTAAAGCGTCAGCGAATGATCCTTCACCTTCTCAACGGCCATGGACAGGAATGTCTCTACGGCCATGACTCCCGTATCTCCCTTCGAGCGCACCCTCACGGCGACGCCGGAGGATTCCGCTTCCCGGTCTCCAACTATCAACATGTAAGGAATCTTCTGAAGTTGCGCCTCCCTGACCTTGTAGTTCACCTTCTCGTTGCGCTCGTCAACCGATACCCTCAGGCCGCCCTCCCGGAGAGCGCGCCTCACCTTATTGCAGTATGCCACATGTCTGTCCGCAATTGGAAGGAGGCGAACCTGTTCCGGTGCAAGCCAAAGGGGAAAGGCACCCTTGAAGTGCTCGATGACCATGCCCATGAAACGCTCGATGGATCCCAAAATGGCCCTGTGTATCATAACCGGGCGCTTTGGAAGGTTGTCCGACCCCTTGTAGGTAAGGTCAAAACGTTCCGGGAGATTAAAGTCCAGTTGGATCGTGGCCAATTGCCACCTTCTGCCGATGGCGTCCTTTACCTTGAAATCGATCTTCGGCCCGTAAAAAACTCCCTCTCCGGGGTCAACCGTGTGGGCGACTCCCTTGGAACCAAGGATATTCCCGAGCGCCGCCTCAGCTTTCTCCCAAACCTCGTCCGAACCGACCGAATTCTCCGGGCGCGTGGAGAGACAAACGTGGGGGTCGCTGAAACCGAAGACCCCGTAAACCTTGGAGATCAAGTCAAAGAGAGCACCGATTTCGCTTTCAATCTGGGCCGGAGTACAAAAGATGTGAGCGTCGTCCTGTGAAAACGACCTGACGCGCGTAAGGCCCTGTGTAACGCCGCTTCTCTCGTAACGATGAAGACGGCCGAAATCCGCCAGCCGAAGCGGCAGATCGCGGTAAGAATGGCCCTCGGCACCAAACATGAGGCAGTGTCCGGGGCAATTCATGGGTTTAAGGCCAAACTCCCGGCCGTCTATTTCGGAGAGGAACATATTTTCCCTGTAGTGTTCGTAATGGCCGGAACGCTTCCAGAGTTCCACGTCGAAGACCTGAGGCGTCACGACCTCCTGGTAGCCGTATTCTTTGTAGAATCCCCTCATAAGGTCCAGCAGCGCGTTGTATATGATCGAGCCTTTAGGGGTAAAGAAGGGCGAAGCCGGCGCCCAGGGATGAAAAAGGAAGAGCCCAAGGTCTTTGCCAAGCTTCCTGTGGTCCCTTTCCCTGGCCTCCTCAACGCGCCTGAGGTGAGCCGCAAGGTCCTTCTTCCTGAGAAAGGCGGTCGCATAGACGCGCTGCAACATCTTGTTGTGTTCATCTCCCTTCCAGTAGGCGCCGGATACCGAAAGGAGTTTAAAAGTTCCAGGTTTTATGAAGCCCGTGGAGGGCAGGTGCGGACCCCTGCAGAAATCGTTGAACTCCCCTTGCCTGTAAATTGAAACCTCTCCCGTCACGCCTTTCTCAACAACCAGTTCGGCTTTGTAGGGTTCGCCTTCCCGTTCGAAGAGAGCCTTCGCCTCCTCCGTGGAAAGCTCTTCCCGCCGAATCGGCGTGTCGCGGGCAATAATCTCTTCCATCCTTTCTTCCACCACAGTAAGTTCCTCTGGGGTGAAGGGACGTTCCCTGTCGAACTCGTAGTAGAAGCCGCCTTCTATGACCGGACCTATGGCTATTTTGGCGTCGGGGTAGAGTTCCTTTACGGCGTTAGCCAGAAGGTGAGCGCAGGTGTGGCGGTAGAGCTCAAGGGCTTCCGGTGATTTCTCGGTTATAAGTTCAAGCTTGCAGTCTTCCCTGAGCGGAAGGTAGACGTCCAACAGCTTTCCGTTGCACTTTGCGGCCATGCCGGCCGCCGCCAACCCCGGGGAAATGCTCTCCGCTACCTGGAACGCGGAGCTTCCAACCGCGAAGACCTTCGCTGAGCCATCCGGAAGAACTATTCGGATTTCCGCCATCACTAATCTTCCCAACAAAGAGAATGGTAGGCGCGAGCGGGATCGAACCGCTGACCTCTACCGTGTCAAGGTAGCGCTCTCCCACCTGAGCTACGCGCCTACGCGGGAGCCGAAGATTAGCAGAAATTGAACCCGCTTGTCAATCAAAGAAAATAGCCCGGAATCCACCTGAGCCTTACCGCCGCGCAGGCAGGCGAATCCCCGTGCAGGTGGCGGATTCAGGTAAAACACCATAAGCACGAAACCGTGAGCCGCGAAATCTTTCCCGGCCGTCCGGATCAACCGTCGCGGGATCGCAAAAAAAGCTGAATCCGACGCCGGGGGTCACGATGTGCTATTATATTAGTGTCCATCCGGGAAACCGGATGGAGGGAAATGGGGTTTCCGGTTCGGAAACGAGGAACTTTTCGCAAGATAGCGAAGATCAAGAGGGTGCGCGGAGCAGCACATTGGGTGCGTCACACAAGCAAGCAAAAACCATGACCCACCGCCCGGCCGAGGACAGGGAGTGGCGGGACAAGGCTCACCTGCTTTGTTGTCTTCGCCCCCGATCCTCGGTTAGGTGACGGATTCGGGTTGAACAATGGCGTCGACGGGACACCAAGAGAGGTTAAAGGAGAACGTCCATGATACACGTAATGACCGTTCTGGCGGGGAATGCCGCCTTATTGCTTGCCATCGTCGTGCTCTACGACGCGATGGGCTTTCGCAAGGAAGGACAGCACTCAATCCTCCGCGAAGCAACCAATGGTGTTCTCCTCGGAATCATCGGCATCGCGGTGATGCTTACCGCGTTTCAGCTCTATCCAGGCATCTTCTTCGACACCCGCTCGGTGGTGCTGTGCCTCGGCGCCCTCTTCTTCGGGACCGTACCGGCGCTGGTGGCGGTACTGCTCACCGGTGGCTTCCGCCTACTAATGGGCGGCTCGGGGACGGCGATGGGGGTGGCGGTGATCGTTCTTTCCGCCGCGATCGGGCTCGCGTGGCGACACATCCGCGGGCGGCGGCTCGAAACCCTCACGCTAACTGAACTTTATCTTTTTGGCGTGACCGTTCACCTTGGGATGCTTGCGTGCATATTTCTGCTGCCGGGGCACCTCCGCTGGGCCGTCTTTTCGACAATAGCGCTTCCGATCATGGTGATCTACCCGGTTGCTACGGCCCTCGGCGGGTGGGTGCTGCGAATCTACCACATACGTCACCTGGGCGAAGTGGCGGTTAGGGCGCTCAAGGAGAGCGAGGAACGATTCCGCCTCGCCTTCGAAACCAACCCGGACTCGATCAACGTTATCCGGCTGGAAGACGGCGTCTTCGTGGACGTCAACAAGGGCTTTACCGAAATAACGGGTTACGCGCGTGAGGAGGTGATCGGGAAGTCCTCCGTGGAGATCGATCTCTGGCACAATCCGGAGGACCGGCTGAACTTCCTCGCCGGGCTTCGAAATGGGGGCATGGTGCATAACTTCGAAGTCCCCTTCCGCATGAAAGACGGCAGCGTGCGCACCGGCCTCATGTCGGCGTCGCTCCTCACCCTTGCCGGAGTCCCCCACATATTTTCCATCACCAAAGACGTCACCGACCGCAAGCGGGGCGAAGCCCGCGTCCTTCAGCTCAACCGCCTCTACCGGACCCTTTCCGAGGTCAACCAGGCCATCGTGCGCGCGGGCGACCGACAGGCGGTTCTTCGTGAGACCTGCCGCATCCTCGTGGACCACGGCGGCTTCAAGATGGCGTGGGTGGGCTTCAAGGAAGAAGACGGCCACGTGATTCCCACCGCATCGGCGGGCTTCGAAGATGGCTACCTCCAGAAGATCACCATCCACTGGGATGACACGCCTGAAGGGCGCGGTCCCACGGGCACGGCCATTCGGGAGAACCGGCCCGTAGTCTGCGATGACTGCGTTAAGGATACCGCCTTCGCCCCGTGGCGCGATGCGGCCTTGGCCAGGGGCTATCGCTCCAGCGGAGCCTTTCCCATCCGCATCGCGGGGGAAACCGTGGGGGCGTTCAGCGTCTACGCCGCGGAAACCGGGGCCTTCGGCGAAGATGAAACCCGCCTCCTGGAAGAACTGGCGGGCGATTTGGGATACGTCCTTGGCGCCATGGAGGCTGCCGCTGAGGTGGAGGCGGCGCAAAGACGGGTCACGGACATCCTCGAAAACATGACGGACGGCTTTGTGGCTCTTGACACGGACCGGCGCTATACCTACATCAACGCAAACGGCGCGGCACTCTTCGGCCTGAAGCCGGAAGACTTCATCGGGAAACACGTCCGGACGGAGTTCCCGGAGGAGGTGGTCCGGCCCTTCCACCTCAACTACGAGAAGGCCATGCGCGAGCAGGTTCCCATCTTTTTCGAGGACTACTACGCCCCTTGGGACCGCTGGTTCGAAATCCGGGTTTTCCCTACCCCCGACGGCCTCTCAATCTTCTTCCATGACATCACCGACCGCAAGCGGGCCGGGGAGGCGCTCAAAAAGTTCAACGAGGAGTTGGAACGGCGTGTCAGGGAACGCACGGAAGAGCTGAACCGAATGGTAAACCTGATGGCCGGCCGGGAAATCCGCATGGCAGAACTCAAGGAAGTCATAAAGACCCTGCGCGAACAGCTCGAAGGGGCCGGAATCAAGCCGGGGGCCGACGATCCGTTGCTGGGAGAGGGGAAATAAGCGCGGAATGCGGTGCTCGAAATGGGGAATGAAGGACGCAGACCCCGGCGCGATTCGGGTTGCCGGTTTCTACAATCGGGTGTATAATTCCCCCATGCGGCATGGATATGGAGCGGCGTTGACGTTGCAGCGGTATTCGTTCGTGAATAACGAGACCTGTTTTGATGGTTCCGAGCCCCCGGCTCCGCTGTTGGAAATCCGCCGGTAAGGCCAAGCAAAGCTAAGCCGGGGGATAAGGAGGGATCCGTGACGCAAAACAACGGAGGGATTGAAAAGGCTGGCCTTGCCCCCGCGGGCGAAGAGATCCGGGCCGCCGATTTCGGATGGCAAGTGCAATGACGGCTGACCTCGCCCCCGCGGGCGAAGAGATCCTTCGCGTACTGCTTGAGAGTGCCAAAGACTCCATCTTCATCAAGAACACCGAGCGCCGCTACACGCTGGCCAACCCCGCCATGGCAAAGCTTCTGGGAGTCGAGCTGTCGGAGATCATTGGGAACGCCGACCCCGACCTCTTCGGCTCCGAGGCGGAGAAGACCATAGCCCCGGCAGACATGGCGGTTCTGGCGGGCAAGATCGTCCATGTAACCGACGCCTTGGACGTGGGAGGTCGCACGAGGATCTTCGACGTCGCCAAAACTCCCACAAGGAACGATAGGGACGAAGTCACGGGAATCCTCGGCATCGCCCGCGACATCACCGAGCGGGTGCGGGCCGAGAAAGTGCTCAGGGAAAGCGAGCGCAAGTACCGCGAACTCGTCGAAAACGCAAACAGCATTATCCTCCGCTGGAAGTCCGACGGCACGGTCGTCTTTCTGAACAAGTTCGGCCTGGATTTCTTCGGTTACCGCGAGGAGGAGATCATAGGCCGCCACGTGGTCGGAACGATCGTGCCCGAAACCGAAAGTACCGGCCGCGACCTGGGCCCGCTCATGGACAGGATCTGCCGCGATCCCGCCGCCTTTGAACAAAATGTCAACGAGAACATGCGAAAAGATGTAAGCCTCGTCTGGGTTGCGTGGACCAATAAAGCCGTTCTCAACGAACGGGGAGAAATCATCGAGATCTTCAGCGTGGGTTCCGACATCACCGACCGGAAGCGGGCCGAGGAGGCGCTCAAAAAGCTCAACGATGAGTCGGAACAGCGTGTAGCGGCGCGCACGGCGGAACTCAACAACAAGGTCGGGGAGGCCGAGAAGCTGAACCGGGCCATGGTCAACCTGCTTGAGGATCTGCAGTCCCAGCACCGCCGTGCCGAGAATGCGGCGCAGCGACTGGAGGTAGTGAACGAGGAACTCAAATCCTTCTCCTATACAGTCTCCCACGACCTCAGAGCGCCACTCAGGGCCATGGATGGTTTTTCGCGGGCGCTCATGGAGGACTACGGCGAGAGCCTTGACGACCGCGCCGGAGACTACATTGCGCGCATCTGCGGCGGCGCCGTACATATGGGAAAGATGATCGACGGCCTGCTGGCCCTTTCCCGCGCCACGCGGGTCGAGCTGCGGCGGGAGCGCGTGAACCTTTCCGCGCTGGCCGCCGAGGTCATGGAGGAGTTCGCTGAAGCCGAGCGCCGGATCGAGGTGGTTATTCAACCCAACATGGCCGCGGAGTGCGACCCCACGCTGATCCGGCTGGTGATAGAGAACCTCATCGGCAACGCCGTCAAATTCACCGCGCGGCGCCGGGAGGCCAGGATCGACGTGGGTGCGTCCCCTTCCCAGAAAGCCGGGGAGAGTGTATTCTGGGTGAAGGACAACGGCGTGGGCTTCGACATGGCTTACGCCAACACCCTCTTCGGCGCCTTCCAGCGGTTGCACCGGGAGGAGGAGTTTCCCGGCACCGGGATCGGCCTCGCCACCGTGGGGCGGATCGTGGCCCGACACGGCGGGCGAGTTTGGGCCGAGGCGGAGGAGGGTAAGGGTGCGGCCTTTTTCTTCACCCTCGGCGAAAGGAGCAAAGGATGAAAAACCGAACCATACTCCTGGTGGAGGACAACCGGGACGACGAAACGCTGACGTTGCGCGCCCTGCGCCGACACGACATCGCCGACGCAATCGAAGTGGCCAGGGACGGGGCCGAAGCGCTGGACCTGCTGCTGGGCGAAAAGGTGCGGGACCTCCCCTGCGTCGTGCTGCTCGATTTGAAGCTGCCCAAGGTGGACGGCCACGAAGTGCTCCGCCGCCTGCGCGCAGACAAACGAACCCGTCTCTTACCCGTGGTCATCTTCACCAGTTCCGACGAGGAATCTGATTTGGTGAATAGCTACGAGGAAGGCGCCAACGGCTACGTGCGCAAACCAGTGGAGTTCGAACACTTTTCCGAGTCGCTCCGGCAGCTCGGTCTTTACTGGCTGCTCATCAACGAGCCGCCTCCGGTGCGGAGATGAAACGGGACAAACCGCTTCGAGTGCTCATCATAGAAGATTCGGAGGACGACGCTCTTTTAATGGTGCGCACCGTCGAGCGGGGCGGCTACAAACCGGCGTGGCGGCGGGTGGATATCGCATCCCAACTAAAAGCCGCCCTGAGCGAAAGTCGGTGGGACATCGTGCTTGCCGACTATTCGCTGCCGGGTTTCGGCGGCCGCGTAGCGCTGGAGATCATACGGCGAACCCACCCGGACCTGCCGGTCATCGTTGTCTCCGGAAGTTCGGGAGAGCGCGAGGCCGTCGAGATGCTCCGCGCAGGTGCCCAAGACTACTTCATCAAGGGAAAGCTCGGGCTTCTCGTACCGGCGATTGATCGCGAACTCAGGCAGGCTGAGGTACGAGCCGCGCGGGAGAGGGGCGAGCAAGAACTCATTCAACAAATGATTGAATTGGAGCGCACAAAAAGCGATCTGGAGGAATACAAAAATGAACTGACGCTTCGCAACCGGGTCTACGAGATATTTCTTCGCTTCACCGGGGAGAAAACTCGCTACGACGAGTTGCTCTCCGCTCTTCTTGACATCTTTGAGAGCCGCGTCGGTTTTGTAGGATACCTAAGCGATTCGGGCGATCTGACCTGCATGACGCTTACCAAGGACACCCTGGAGGAGCACCGGGCACCCGACAAGAACATTGTTTTCCATCGGGAAGAGTGGGCCGGTCTCTGGGGCAGAACCCTTGAGGAAAAGAAGACCCTCTACAAAAACGAAGGGCTGAGCATACCTGATGGGCACATTCGGTTGCGGAACGCGTTGGCGTCTCCCATTATCCATATCGGGAAGCTCATAGGAGAATTGGTGGTGGGCAACAAGGCGGACGGCTATAACAAAAGGGATGTCGAATTAATGGAACACATCACCGCCCACATCGCCCCGCTCCTCAATGCCATGCTCGAAAAGAAAGAGAATGAGCGGGCAAAAATACGCGATGATGAGAAACGGAGGAAACTGGAGGAGGAGCGGCTTCTGCTCGCCACCGCGGTAGAGCAGGCACAGGAGGGAATAATCATTACCGACACCGAGGGAACCGTCCTCTACGCCAACCCGGCCATGGCCAAACTCTCCGGTTACAGTCCCACCGAGTTGCGCGGACAAAACCCACGCATACTCAAGAGCGGAGAGCACGACGCAACCTTCTACGAATCGTTGTGGCGAACCATCAGCTCCGGAAATACGTGGAGAAGCAGGATCGTCAACAAGCGCATGGACGGTAGCCTCTATACGGCGCGCCTGGTTATCTCGCCGGTCCGCGATGCGTCGGGCGATACTACGGCTTTCGTATGTGCGCAGCGCGACGTAACCCACGAGGTGTGGATGGAAGCCCGCCTCCAGCAGGCCAAAAAACTGGAGACGATCGGCATGGTGGCGGGAGGCATGGCCCACGAGGTGAGAAACCCCCTCTTTGCCATTCAAACCCTGGTGGCGGTGCTGGAAAAAAGGCTCGAGGGAAGGGCGGACCTCACCGAAAACCTGACCCACATCCAGGAACAGGTCGACCGGTTGAAGGCTTTGATGAGAGACCTCCTTTCGTTGGGCCGCGTGGTGGAACCGGTTGCCTTCGCACCGCGAACTCTCCAAGAGACCCTCGACGACGCCCTTACCCTCCTCAACAACGCGAAGCCGAAGGCAAGCGACCGGGTCGCGATCGAAGCACCGGGAAAACCCCTCAAAGTAAAATGCGATCCAGGTAAGCTCTCAGAAGCGTTGCTTAACATCATTGAGAACGCGCTCCACTTCTCTCCGGAAGGCAAAGAGGTCCGCGTGGTCGTCGCTGTTCAGGGCGATGAAGCGGTCGTCACCGTAGCGGACGAGGGGCCCGGCCTCCCCATGGACCTTCTACCCGACCTCTTCAAACCCTTCAAGAGCCGCCGCAAGGGCGGTACGGGCCTCGGCCTCGCCATCGTCCGCAAGGTCGTGGAGGCGCACGGCGGCACGGTCACCGGCGCAAACAGGGTTCCCGGCCCCGGCGCCGTCTTCACCGTTACCCTGCCCCTCGCCGCCGAGGGAGGGTGATTCAAAATGCGGAGCGTGGAAGGTTAAGCGCGGAGACGATGTACGGAAAACCGGCTTCCAGTAGGGGGACCGGCGTGGCCTCCCTTGATTGAAAAGCCCGACTTTTCTAATTAGGGATAACGGAGGCTGTTGCACGAAGTGCAAAATTGACATCTTTAGTCGGTAGCTTACCCTCTTAAATCGTTGGTAATGTAGGTTGGGTGGGGATTGGCGGCAGTTTTG
>CAZIBS010000039.1:0-21101 GCA_964537405.1 uncultured Thermoanaerobaculia bacterium
GCCTGCCTGCTGCAGGCAGGCCGCCCTCGGTCCTCGGTTAGGCGGTGGATTATGGGGGTTCTGAATCGCCACTTAACCGAGGACCGGAACGATGGACTGAAGGGCAGGGTTGCCCTCTCCCGGTGCGCCCGGGAAGGCGCGTAGTCAGAGAGGTGAAAGCCCTCTTCGGGGCATACGCTCTCCCTGCCTGCGCCAAACGAAGCGCCGCGGCAGGCAGGCAGCCCCGAAACCCAAGGTAACGTCGCAGAGATGCTGGGGGGGGAGCACCTGGAGGTGAACCGCCGGTCCGTAGGGCTTGTCTCGGCTTAACCGGGGATGACGAACTCGATTCGGCCTGGTGCGTTGGCGAGCCTGCCGGGAAGTGGCGAAGCCCGTCGCCCGCGCCCGAAGGAATCTGGACGTACCGGCCACAAGCGGTCCGAAGACGATGGATTCCGAAAATAGGGAGTGCTGCATTGCGACTCTTGGTAATTCTCTGCAAAACGGAAGCGGAAGCGCAACAAGCGCTGGAACTGCTGAGAGCGGAGATAACCCGGAGAAAGCAACGCTCCATCCCGAAAAGACGCGAATTTCGGATGCCTCACAACCCGGTGGGTTCGATTTTCCAGGGTATCATTTTGAAAGAGGCTACCAGTGGCCCCGGAAGCATAGCATTGCCGGGCTTCAAGGACAAGATTCGTCGCCACACGCGACGCAGCATGGGTCCGAATGCGTCTGCGTAGTATTCTTTGCAAGCACCGCAAGGAGAAGGGGCGTGGCCGAGATTCAGACCATCAGCGCCGGCCAAATGCCTACTTTGCATAACGTGGGCTTTCCATCCTCAAAGAAGCCCATATTTGTGCCTACCCATATCGAAAACCAATCACACCATGATTTGTAGGGGAGGGCGCCCCTGCCCTCCCGTCCGTCTTGCCGAGACAACGCCGGGCATTCTGCAACCTCCACCATCGCCGCGTCGTAGCGGCCTTTGCTTGTCAAAGGCCAACGCCATCCACGTGTTCAAGATCAGTCAAGTTAACTTGCGAAGTAGCTTCTCGGCGCGCCTCTTGATGGAGGGATACTCGGCGGCCCAGCGAAGCTCGGGTTTGTTGTTCACGATATATTTAACTTCGGCGAGGGCCTTCGCCTTCATCCCCTTGGACTTGTAGACCTCGGCGAGGTAGAGGCGGGTAAGGTCATACTTCGGTGCCCCCTTCAGGGATGCTTCAAGCAAAACGATGGCTTTCTTGTTGCTGCCTCCACTGAACCACGGAAGCTTGTAGAACATCCTGCCGAGAACGCGGTCAGGTCCGTAGGCTTCCACCGTTTTATCCAGCTTCCGGCAGGTTGCCATCTCCCTCTTTATATCGGGCACCAGACTGAGCGACTTGAAGATGCCCTTCGCCTCCCCGTAGACCCCGTAGAGCACACCGAGCCAAAAGTGTCCCTCGACGCCGTCGGGGTTCAGTGCAACAGCGGCCTTGGCCCGGTTGATGCCGTCCTGGAAGATGATCATCTTCTCCTTGTCCGAAGCGTCTTCCTTGGTGTAATTCCCGTAAAAGTAGCAAGCCTTGGCCCCTTTCCAGAGGGCCTCGTAGGATTTTGGATCGGCCTTGGCGGCCTTGGCAAAGAGTTTCACCGCAACCTTTGCCTGAGCCGCATCGGCGCGGTTCATATAAGCCTTCCTCGCCAGGTTGAGTAACGACGACGCCGTTTCCGTGCTCCGGGCGCTGATAGGCGACACCGAGCCCAGCAGTAGAAACAGTCCGATAAGGGTAAGAACTTTTCTCACGAGTCACCTCCTTCTCTTTATCTTATCACTGATCAAAAAAAAGGGCCTCCCACGGGAGAAGCCCCTTTGATTGCGGGTTTTTGGAGTCTTTTATTTCAACTCCCTCCACCAGAGCGGCGCGGTTGCGGTAGTCATGCCGGCGGTCGGGTGTACATTTGGAACCGTGCTTATGCCGGCCTGTCCGCCCGAACCAACGTAGCTCTTCGAGACGATTACCGAGTTCCCGGCGATGGCGAAGGCGTGAATACGCTTGATTTTCGGCGTCGTTGGACGTAGGCTTTTTCACGGGGGCGCCCCTATGTGTTCTCGCAAGTTTGTAGAGGTGGCAACGCCCCGGGAGGTGGAGCAATGGCCATAACGTTCGTCTGTCCCAAGTGTGGTACCTCCTTCAAGGTTCCCAAGGAGCGCCTGCCAACGTCCAGCGCCAGGGGAAGCTGCAAGCAGTGCGGCGTTTCCCTGGCAATCTATCCCGGCGGGCGCATAAGCATGGTAAACGTTCCATCCGCCCCCAAGTCTCCGCCCGCCGCCGGGAAGGAGCCTGGCTGGGAGTTTGAGAGACCCGGCGTTAAAGGCGCCTTCGACCGGGGCCCTTTCACCATCCAAGAGGTGCGTGAACGAATCTTCTCCGAAGAGATAATGGAGAGCGACCTGGCTCGGGTAGCCGGGAGCGAATGGGCGCCGGCGCGAGCCTACCCGATCCTCTCCACCCTCTTCGCGGAGTATTTAAAAGCGCTGAAAGAACGTTTCGGCGACAGGGGCCACTGCGGCAACCACAAGGACAGTCTCCCCATTTGCCAGTGTCTTCATTGCGGCACCTACCTCTGTGAGGAGTGCGTAAAGAACGAGCCTGTGATTGAAGGAGGCGCCAACCGTCTTATCTGCGGATTGTGCGAAGGGGAAACACGCATGTTGCCGAAGCGGCGCATACAAAGATTGCTCGGAGGGGCAAAAAAGAGATAGCACCTACAGCCGAAACAGGAAAAGAGGGGTGGGCTCGAGAGCCCACCCCCTTGGCGAGTGCTCGTAACGGTTCCCTTACTTCAACTCCCTCCACCAGAGCGGCGCGGTTGCGGTAGTCATGCCGGCGGTCGGGTGTACATTTGGAACCGTACTTATGCCGGCCTGTCCGCCCGAACCAACGTGGCTCTTTGCGACGATTACCGAGTTCCCGGCGATGGCGAAACCGCTCGCGGCGCCCTCGCCGGCGCTGTAGACCGAAATACCGGGAGTGCCTGGTGGGGGGGCGCCCCCGCCCGAGCTGCCCACGGTCGGTGCGCCGCTTGTTTTGTCTATGTCGAAGGTGATCATAACGATATAGGAGGTGCCGCCGCAGAGGCCGGAATCGGGGTCAAAAACGAGGAAGAGGGCCACCGGCAACCCGGAGGTGTTACCTGCGGGCGTAAGGAGCATGGGGGAGGCCGTCACCTGGGACCTGGGACCGAAGTGGGTCGTCGAAGGCGTGCCGTCTGCATTCGGCACGTAAAGGTTCTCAATGGGGATTCGCAATATCTGGGTGTTGGTAGCCTTGGAGACGTCCTGGCCCTTCGCCACGATGTAGAGGCTTGGAATGAAGTAGCCGGCGGTTCCAATGTTCTGGCCTGTGATGTTGGGGGACTTTTCGTAGGGAGTGCCGCTACCGAAGATAAAGAGGTCGTAGCCGTCATACCCGGTTACGCCTGGCGAGTAGTAAATGGGTTGAGCCTGGCCGGCCTTGGCTTCTGCGTCCACCCCGAGTGTGACGGTGGGAGTGGAAGTGAGGCCGGAGAGAAACCATATCCGTCCCTTGAGGTCGGCCTGTATTCCCAAGTCGGCGATGTTGTCCGGCAAGTAGAAATCGGCGGTTTTGTTCAGGAGAGCACTGTCGGCGAAGGACTGGTTGCCCACGTAAGTACCGGTCGTATCGCTCCCTAGTGTGGAGGTTTTGGCGCTGGAACCGTTGGTGGGATCGAAGGTTAACTCCTTTGGAACCACCTGGCTGGAAGACGTGCTGCTCGGGTTGAAGCCGGCGCCGGAGAGCAACCTGAAGTCCGCCTTGGTTTTTGAAGCGTTTACGCTTACGGAGGCCAGGGCCGGTACGCACCATGTTTCGTAAAGGCCGGAGAGGCTGTTTTTCGTCTTGGTCCATAGAACCTCTGGAATGGCGTAGTTGGTGTCTCCGGAAACTACGTCGGTGACGTTTATTCCCGCCATGAGGTCGCCGCCCGGCCCTTCCGTCAGGACCATGACCGTTTTGTAACTTTTCACCGGGGCGTTGAAATAGATGTCGGAGTAGCGGGGCGAGCCGGCCACGCCGTAGAGTTGGTCGGCGGGCATCGGAGACTGGCCGACGGGCAACTTCGAGGGATCGGAAAGATAGTTGTCGTATAGCGTTACCTCCTTGGCGAGCATGTTTGGAGGAAGAAGCGCCATGACCTCGGAGCCGTCGCTTACCTTGAAAGCGTGGAGCATTCCGTCGCCTGCGCCGACCCAGACCAAGGCAGTTCGGTCCTTGTAGGTGCTTTCGAAAGAAGCGTGGTCCGGAAGGTCGCCGAGGCCGTATTCAAACGGCGCCCCTATTACGGCGGGAGTGGAGTTGATGATCGGCCCCAGCCGCCACGAACGGCCGACGCCGCTGCCGTTGTTGCCGCGGATGAAGTCTATGACATTGGTGGTGAGGGTAGTAGAATCAAAACCGGAGGGGCCAAAGGCCGTTGCCGCGGAGCGGATGGAACTTAGGTTGAAGGCGTTGACTTCAATGAGGTTGTTGCTCGAATTCCAGGTGTAGATCTTGCGCTTGGCCGGAGCGACGTATGCGGGGTTGGCCGTGGTGCCGGTGGGGGAGGGAACGCCGCTTCCGTTGATGTACGGATCGCTGAGGTTCGCACCGGCGTCCCAGGCTAACGGCGCGGGATCATTCGAAAGGTCGTAGGCGTAAAGGTGCCCCTTCCACGAGGGATATCCGACGGAACCCACGAAGGCGAAGAAATCCGAAGCGGTGTCGCTTCCGGTGACCGGGGGCGAAGAGGTGTAGTCGCCCGTTGCAACAGAGGCAACGATGGAGGCGAAGGCTTTCTTCAGCGCCGAGGCGCTCGTGGCGAAGTAAGCGTAGTCGCCGTGTGTGGTGTCGTATTTGGAAGTGTCGCCGGTTGAGGCGGGGAGGTAGGGATCACCGGCCGTGTCAAAACCCGCGTCGCCGTTCGGACTCGACGCGTCGGTCCGGCCCATGTAAGCGGTAAAGTCGAGTTCGCACCGGCCTACCGCATGGCTCACCCCGATGACCCACGTCCGTACCTTTTTTGGCGTGGAGCCGTTCCTGGAAAGGTTTAAGTTCCAAAGCTGCTCGGAGATGCCCGCCGGGTAAGAGGTATAGTTGTCGGGACAACTGCTCCACGAGCCGCCGCTGGGATTGCAGCTATTGGACTCGCCGTCGGTTACGAGAATTGCACCGTAGGTTCTGGGGCAATCGTACTTGGGGTCGGAGTCGAACACAGCCTTGAGTTCGGTTTTGGCGTAGGTGAGCGCGCCTCTCGTCGGGGTGCCGCCGGTCGCGTGAAGGCCCCCGTTCTTGTATAGCTCCAGCCATCCTTCGAGGGCGCTTACGTCGCCGGTGTCGTAGGAATCAACGGCGACGCGCAGGGTTTGCGTCGTACAGTTGCCGTATGAGGTGGAGAAGATGATGAGACCCCAGTTTATGAGGTCACTGGTCTTGCCGATCAGGTCCGCGGGGGGCTCACTCACCCCGCCGCTTCCCACCGTCAGGTGGCTGCTTCCGTCGTAGGCGGTGAAGGGGGCGCCGGGGTTGTTTCTCTTGTTGCGGAAACCAACCTTCCAAGTGTAGGTAGTACGGCCACTTGAGTTCCTGACGGTGGGTCCCGAAATGATGCCGCCGAGGCCCCAGTTTGCGTTGGTTATGTAGGAGTAGCCGCTGGCGCTCCACTCCGGGGGAGGCTCCCACGGAGTTATCAGAGTTACGCTGTTTCCCAGCGCGTTCTTTACCGTAGCCATACGGCTGGGGAGGGTTTGATAAACCGTTAGTTTATAGGTCCAGTACTTACACTTACCGCTCTGCCAGCTACAGTCGCGCTTGTAATAGCGCCACTTACCGGTGGGAATCGTGCCGGTGGAGTCCACACCGACGTCCCTTCCGTTGATGTCCCACGCCATGGACCCGCTGACGTCCTGAACGATGTAGATATTCGCCCGGGCGAACTGGTGCGTTATCTGGAGCATGGGATCGTAACCTTCGTTCGACGAGGCACGGATGGAGTAACCCGGTGATGCGACAAGGAAACACGCCACCGCCAGCAAACACACCAACAACCTCAGGATTCTATTCATGGCGTTTCTCCTTAAAGTTAACCACTAACACTAACACCGACGGCGTTCGAGCCGCCCGCGTTCAGATCTTTCCCGTACCCGTTTTTGCTGCCGCCGCCGTTGACCCCGATTGAAATCTGTTCCTCGGTCACCGATCTTATGGTGCGGCCGGTGGGATCGCTGAACTCGCCTACGGAGATCAGGTTTACTTTTTTGTCCCCGTCGATGGTGGGACTTGGGGCCGTGCTGGGGTCGTCGGCGTTGTTTCGCACGTAGAGGGAGTAGTGGAGCGCTCCCGTGGCGCCGGTGGAGGGCAGCGGAACATCGTACAAGGTGGTTGCGCCGTTGGTAAGTATGACTGCCTGATAACCCCCGCCGGGAGGAGATAATTTCGGCACGGCACCGGAATAGTTGAGCAAGGCGTCGATGCCTGAAGAGCCGGAGACATTTAAAATCAGCTTCTCGCCGAACCTCATGCCGCTTTCGGCGGCGTAGAGGGATGCCTTCTGCTGCTGGTCGTTGCCGGACAGCCTGTCTTCAACGTTCATGAACAAAAGCCCGGCAATACCGACCATTGTGAGGACCAATACCACCAATATGACTACGATCAGCGCGCTTCCTCTTTCTTTTTTCATAAGTTTTAACCTCCCAACATGCGGTTTCTAATCATGACCGTGGACGTAAGCCGGTAGTGGTAGCGGTCGTCCTTGGCGCCGGCGGCGTGGTCCTCAGCGGCGGGACGGGGGTAGCGTTTGCCCTTGAGGAGGGTGGATGGCAGCGTGTCCGACCTCGCCACAATCGTAAGTCTCAGGCCTATTACGTTGGTAATATCCCTGGTGGGGATAGGAGATGTGCCCCAAGCCACCTGTCCGGGGACCTCGTTAGTGGTGAGAACCTGGTGGGCGGTGTTCCACACCGTGCCGTCCCTGTAGATGTAGGCGACCTGAAGGTCTTCGACGTTGTCTATCAGCGTATAGAAGCCGGCATCGGGGGAAGTGGGGTTAAAGAGCCCGTTGCGCTGCTGCAGGGTTGCGTTCTTTACGCGCAGCGCCATGTAGCTGGTAACGGCAATCCTGGGGTTCGTCAGGCCGGGATGACCGCCGGGAGGGTTGATGCCGCTTGATAGGCCGGCGTTGTTATTAAGGTCCAGGGTCCCAATGCTGGGCGTGGCACTCGAACAACTGATATTGCCGGTTCCTACTTTGGGATAGCTCGTAATCTGGTAGTAATCCCAGTTTCCGTTGTCGTCCACGATGCTCAGGATTGCGCTCATGCCGGTAACGGAATCGTACCCGGTTGCCGCCTTGAAGTTTGCAAGCATCAAGGATTCGCTGGGGCAACCGTCAGAATATTGCACATCCACCGTTGCTGAGTGTCCAAAACCCGGCCACGTTGTAATATCGATGTAAAGCCCCTGCTTCGGTACTTGGAAATTGATAATATCGGTTCCCTCGTCTCCGTAGCCGGCCGTGGATTGGGTCGCGGTGAGGTTGTTGTAGGTGGCCTGTGTTTTTGTCGCACCGGCGTTGTAGTAGATCATGATGCTGTTCGGGTCGATGATGGCGCCCGGATATTTGGAGCTGGCGTGGTCGAGGTCAGAAGCCCGCATCAGGTTCGATGCTACGTAGTTAAGGGCCCGCCTGGCGATTTGGCGCGGCGTGGCAATCAGTTCCTGCCTTTGGGCGAAGGTGCGCATGGAGAAGAGGAAGGTCATGGACAACACCAGCACGATGAGAAGGAGCGTGAGGGAGATCATTGCTTCGATGAGGGTAAAACCCTCCCGGCCACGGTTACTGTAGTTGCGCGACATATTCCACCTTCTTATTTAAAGCCATGAGGCCCAGGTACTTGGGGCTTCCGGCGGTTTTGTTGGGCACGGCCGTTACCGTGACGAGCCATAAATTGGTCGCGCTCCCGGTTGCAATGGAGTAGTAGAGTTTATAGGGAGGCGGGACGTAGGCGCCTCCGCTCCCGTTGTCTGTTCCCAGCACGTTGGCGCCGTCCGGTCCCCAAAAGGAGAAGCCGGTGCCGGAACCGCTGGTAGGCAGGTAGATGGGAGCGCTGGTGGCCGCCAATGGAAAGGGGATTCCCGTTGCGGCGGAAATGGGGATGCCCTTATTGTTCAAGTAGCTCACCATCCTTATGTTCTCGACGACCTGCTGGCACTTATACAGCATCGCGGTCCTCGCCGCCGATCCCATGTTTTCGGCGGAGATCATGGAGAACATCCGCAACACGCCGAGCATCAGGAAGAGCATGATGAGCAGGGCAAACATAACCTCGATGAGGCCGCTGCCCCTTTCCGGGCCGCCTCTTTCTTCTCTCTTTTTCCGGAGATAGTTCATCTTAATACCTCTCTGTGCTCATGGCGGGTCGCCATATCGGATAAACCTTTATGTCGTACCTGATTTTTGGAGAAAGGGAGCCGTTTTGCATGTCGATGTGGGTAAGGGTGATATCCGCGGTCCCCGTAATTTGCGTACCCGTTGCCGGGTTCACGGCCAGGCCGTCCGAATTGCAGAAGAGAACAATGTCGTTTCCAACCGTGGGCCAGCTTTGGGACGAAACCGTTGAATTGGCCAAAACAAGGTCGCCGGTAATCACTTCAGTGGACAGGACCTGGTCGCTTCCAACCTCCAGGCTCTGATCGCCGTTGGAATCCTCCACCAGTTGGACGTCGCGCGTGCCGTCGCTCTTTACGGGAAGAATGCGGACGAAAACCCCGGCGCTCTTCTGTGACGCGAGTACGTAAGCTTTCTGGATGAAACCGGTCAATTGCTGGGCGCCCGTCCTCAGCCGCTGCCGTTTGAGGGTTTTGCTCACGGCGATGGTGAGGATGATGGCTATCATCCCAAGGATGACCAGAACAACGAGCAATTCTATCAAACTGAAGCCCGCTTGTCGCTTCGACCGCCTCTTTCCCGAATTGCTCTTTCCCTTACTGTGCTTCATTCCAACCTCCATGTGATAGAGACTGCAAAGTGCTTGCCAAGCCATCTTTGCATAATTCTCATAGCTTTATACTATACTTTAATCCACAAGCCTATTTCAAATGTTACCGACCGTAACAGCCCCTGTGGCTTCACCGTAAGACAAGTACCCCCTCCCGTTTCACGGCCGACGCCTCCAGATACAGTATTGGGGGCTTCTTAACGCGAACCGACTAATAATAACGATTCGCGGCAGAAGGGCCATTGCCAGCCGATAGGGGTGGGCACAGACAGGGGCTTTTTTCATGGTGAAACGGGTCTTCCGGCTAAAAAACGGATGGTACAGGATTCGTAATGCGTTGGGAATTTTCGTAGGGAAGGGCGTCCCTGCCTTCCCGTCCATCGTTCCGGGTACAACCCCGGGTGGCCACGGTGGGTCGACACTGAATTATCCTCCGACTCTCTACCCTGCCAATTATCTCACTCACCGGCGCTTAGGATGGCGTGGAAAGAGGTGGGGGCCAAGCTGGCGCCGCCTACGAGAAGGCCGTCGACGCCGGGCGCGGCGAGAAGTTCGGCGGCGTTTCCAGCCTTGGCGGAACCGCCGTATAGGATTCTCACGTCCCTGCCCCTTCCAGCCCCGTCGAGCCACCGCCGTATCGCGCCGTGGACATCGGCGGCGTCCTTAGGGGTGGCTACCTTGCCGGTACCGATGGCCCAGACGGGTTCGTAGGCCACGTCGTAGCCCGATGCCGGGCTTGAATCGCTCAGTGCGGGGGCTAATTGCTCTAAAACGACGTCGAGCGTTTTTCCGGATTCTCTCTCCTTCAACGTCTCGCCGACGCAGAGAACGGGCCTTAGTTCGTGTCGGAAAGCGGAAGCGAACTGGGCGCCTACGCGCTCAAGAGATTCTCCGAAGAGGTGACGACGTTCCGAGTGGCCTACGAGTACGTAGGTGCAGCCGACGCTCCGCAACGCGCCACATGAGTTCTCACCGGTGAAAGCCCCGGAGTCTGCTTCGTGGCAGTGCTGGGCGCCGAGTCCCTGGCCCGGCGGCAGCAGCGCCGAGACTTCGGCGAGCAGCGGGGCCGGGGGGAAGAAAACCACTTCCCGATCTTCGGGAAAGCTTTTTTCTCTCCAGTCACTGAAGTAGCTCCGGGTTTCTTGAAGGTCCTTGTGCATTTTCCAGTTGGCGGCAATCAACTTCCTTACCATGGTTTTCTCCACACTCGGGTTTGGTCAGGGCACCAGAAAGACCCTCTCCCAGAGAAGCCGGGGGTTTACGTTGCGAACCAGGTGCGCCGGGGCCTCGGTCAGCCTGGAGGCGATGACCTGCAACCCCTCTGGGCCGCGGTTTTCCACTATACCGGCGAGGCGCTCCCTCACGTCACGGTGTGCGATAGGGGAAAGGCCGTTTGAAACGCGGAGCGCGTCGAGCACGAGCGCGGTTGCGAGGGTAAGTACCTCTCGCGGAGATTCCGTCGCCAGACCCTCCAGCTTCGGCGCCAAATAGGGGTAGCTTTCCGGCAGGAGTCCCTGTTGAAGGCTATCAAGAATTGCATCCCTCTTACGGGTTTCAAGGCTCCCGCCCGATTGCAGAAGTCTCGCCGGGGAGCCGGCGGCAAGGCTCAGGGCCTCTTCCCGATTGTCCATGACCACTCCGCGCGCTTCGGCGAAGGCGGCCATCTCCTCCGTCTTCAGCGGGTGGAAGGCGAGCTGGCTGCAACGGGAACGGACCGTTGGGAGGAGTGCGGAGGGACTCGACGCGACGAGCAGGAACTGGGCGTAGGAGGGCGGCTCTTCGAGGGCCTTGAGCATTGCGTTCTGCGCGTTGCGGTTGAGCGCCTCGGCCGGGTCTATGATGAAGACAAGACGCCTGCCTTCGTAGGGGGGAAGCTCCAAGGTGTGAAGCATCTTCTGCACCTGGGAAACGACTATCTGCGTGCTCATCTTGCCGGAAGACGCGGAACGCTCCAGGGCAATTTCACGCACGTCCGGATGAATGCCCCTGGAAACCTTGCGACAGGCGAGGCAATGCCCGCAGGCGCCGTCCCCGCCCTCTTCACACTCCAGGGCCGCGGCAACCATACGGGCGAGAGTCGCCTTGCCGATTCCGGCGGAGCCGTGAAAAATCAGCGATTGAGGTAGAATCTCCCTCCCGATGGCTCTCCTCAAGCGATAAAGGTGGGCGCCGTGGCCAAATAATTGGTCGAATCTAACGGAAACCGGCGCCGGCACTTCCTGCTTTTCAGCTAACCTGGGTTTCTTCCTTCCGGCCAAGGTTTGCTCCTCATATACAAGGTGCGGAGCCGTGGTATTGCTCCGGCCCGGTCTTCATCCCCCTTAGTGCCGGTAAGCCGAAATGCTTGCCTGCCGGACTACTTCGCCGGAAAGCTCCACGAAGGATTTTGCCGCGGCCGAGGTGGGCGCCGCCAGCACCACCGGTTTCCCATCGTCTCCGGCCATTCCGACCGAGGGATCGAGGGGGATTTCACCGAGGAAGGGGACGCCCAATTCTTCCGCGGTCCTTCTTCCGCCGCCGCGTGAAAAGATGTCTGATTCTCCCCCGCAGTGGGGACACACGAACCAAGACATGTTCTCAACGATTCCGAAGACCGGGACCTTCACCTTCCGGAACATGGCGAGACCCTTGCGCGCGTCTACCAGGGCCACTGCGTTCGGAGTAGTAACGATTACAACACCGGAGAGGGGAACCTTTTGCGTCATTGTCAGTTGGGCGTCCCCGGTTCCGGGTGGCAGGTCCACCACCATGTAGTCCAGCTCCGGCCAGGCCACGTCCCTGAGGAGCTGTTCAAGGGCCTTCATTACCATCGGGCCGCGCCAGATAACGGGAGTGTCGCCCTCCAGGAAGAAGGCCAACGACATGACTTCGACACCGTAAGCCTTGATGGGGAGTACCTTCTGCTGCTGCGTCTTCGGCTTCCCGGTGATGCCCATCATGATGGCCATGGAGGGGCCGTAGATGTCGGCGTCGAGCAGGCCGACCCGGGCGCCGGTTTGAGCAAGGGCCACGGCGAGGTTGGCGGCGACCGTCGATTTGCCAACTCCGCCCTTGCCGGAGGCCACCGCGATGGTGTTTTTCACCTGCGGGATGAGGTTCTCAATGAGGGGCGCCCGCGAACCCGTGGCGACCTTGGCGTCCATGGTGATGTTCACGGCTTCGGCTTCGGGAATTGCCCGGCGAACGACTCTTTCGGCCTCTTCCCGAAACCTGGCCCTGACGGGACAGGCCGGGGTTGTAAGAACTATGCGGAAGGAGATGGAGCTTCCCGCAACCTTGAGGTCGCGTACGAAGCCCAGCGAAACGATGTCCTTGTGGAAATCGGGGTCTTCAACCTTTTTCAGGGCATCAAGAACCCGTTCGGAGGTTATGTCAACCATGGTTGTCGTCCTTTTAAAGGCGGACCTTCAACCAGAATCGTCGTGGTCCGTGATCTACTTATCTTTAGCGTCCAGTGAGCGGGTGGTAGAGGCCATCACCTTTAGGGCAAACATCTTGGCCTTGTCGTATTCGCCCCGAGCAAGGCAACTTACTATCTCGGGCGTTGACAGTTGCGCGACTGCCTTGTCGAGAAAGGCTTCGTCCCTGGCGCCTTTGAAGACGAGGCCTCCAACTTCGTCGAGAAGCCTGGCAAAGCTCCCGAAGAGTTTTTCCTGGACCCTCAAAAAGTCCTCGGCCAGCGTGGCCTGCCAGGATGAAAGGACCTTCGCGCCGGACCACGCCGCTAGAGAAAGGTGCGCGCCGGGAAGCCAGAGAGGAAAGCGCAAGGTGGAGCTGCCGGGGGCATTTTCGTCCCATAGGAGCACTCCGCTCCCAGCCAGCGCTTTCAACGCCGTGCCGCGCCACTCCCCCGGGCAGGCGCTTCCAATCAACACCATGGAAGCCTGGCGCAGAGCCGGAGTAGGCGGGGGGGAATTTGAAACCCTGACGCCTTTAAGACGACCGAGCGAACCTGATTTTTCGTGCACCTCTACCGGCCAGCCCGCGCGCAGAAGGTTTTGCACGGCCGCGAGGGTTTTTGGGCCTCCACCGAGCACCCGGGCCGGACGACCGGCGGGCGGCGCAACCACCAACGGTATAAACATCCTACATACCCCCGGGAATTGCTTCGCGCAGGTGGGCGTAGAGCGGAAAACGCACACAGAGTTCTTCGACTTCGCCGCGGATGCGGCCGATAACCCCTTCATCATCATTGTGGGTAAGCGCTTCGTTCATCCATCCGGCGATGCGAACCATCTCCTCTTCCTTCATGCCCCTCGTCGTTATCGCCGGGGTTCCAACACGGATGCCCGAGGCGATGAAAGGCTTCTGCGTATCGAATGGAATAGTGTTCTTATTGACGGTCATTCCCGCCGCTTCGAGACACGCCTCCGCCGTTTTGCCGGTGAGCCCCTTCGAAAAGACGTCTACGAGGAAGAGGTGGTTGTCCGTTCCCCCGGAAACGATACGCCAGCCCCTTCCGGCCAGTTCGTTCGCCATGGCCTTCGCGTTCGCCACTACTTGCCTGGAGTAGGTTGCAAAGGCCGGCTGGGCGGCCTCCTTGAGGGCAACAGCCTTGGCGGCGATGATGTGGATGAGCGGTCCGCCCTGGATACCGGGGAAGAGCGCCCGGTCCAGAGCCTTCGCGAACTCCTCCTTGCAGAGAACCATGCCGCCCCTGGGTCCCCGGAGGGTTTTGTGCGTCGTCGTCGTAACGAAGTGCGCGAAGGGAACGGGAGAAGGGTGAACGCCCGCTGCGACCAGTCCGGCTATGTGGGCCATGTCCACCATAACGAGGACATCGTACTTTGTCGCCACCTTCCAGATTCTCCCGAAGTCGATAAAGCGGGGATATGCGCTCGCTCCAACTACCACCAACTTGGGGCGATGTTCCTTCATGAGACCTTCAAGGGCCTCGTAGTCGATGGTCTCCGTCTCTTTCTTAACGCCGTAGGCAATGAAGTTGTAGAGCTTGCCGGAGAAGGAGAGGGGGTGGCCGTGCGTCAGGTGACCGCCGTGGCTCAGGTTCATGCCGAGAGCCGTATCTCCCGGTTGCAGAACGCACATGTAGACGGCCATATTAGCCTGCGAGCCGGAGTGGGGTTGAACGTTTGCGTGGTCGGCGCCGAAGAGGACTTTGGCGCGCTCTCGCGCCAGGGTTTCCACCGTGTCCGCATGAACGCAGCCACCGTAATAGCGCCTGCCGGGATAACCCTCGGCGTACTTGTTGGTAAAGACGGAACCCGCCGCCTCCAGTACGGCTTCGGAGACGAAGTTCTCGCTGGCTATCATTTCCAGGTGGTCGGCCTGGCGTCTTATTTCACCCGCGACGGCGGCTCCTACCTCCGGGTCCGCGGACCAGATATCCTCCATACGCATTGCACTCTCCTTCCTTCATGCTAAGGCTTGGTCGCTTGAGGGTCTGCCGACCGCTCCAACTTTAAGAGGCGGCGCTGGTGTCGTCCTCCCTCGAATTCGGTCGAGAGCCAGGTTTTCAGTATCTGCTCTGCGATTCCCGCTTCCATCAAACGTCCGGGCAGGCAGATAACGTTGGCGTCGTTGTGGAGCCTGGAAAATCTAGCCAGGTATTGGTTGGTGCAGAGGACCGCACGGATACCCTCGAAGCGGTTCGCCGCCATGCTCATTCCCACGCCCGTGCCACAGACCAGGACCGCCCTCTCCACCTCGCCGTCCAGGACCTTCCGGCAGGCAACCCGGGCAAAGTCAGGATAGTCCACGGATCCCCGGGAATGAGTACCGACGTCCACAACATCGTGACCCATCTCCTCAAGGAAAGCCTTCACGGACTCCTTCAGCTCAAAACCGGCGTGGTCCGCCCCTATGGCCAGCTTCATTGCGCGCTCCCAAAGCCTGAAGGATACCAGCGGCGAGGGGAAAATGAAAGGCTGCGACGCCTCGCGGCGCAAGCGGGTAGTCGTCCGGTGTTGTAGCGGTACGATAGATGGGAGGCGGTGAGGCTGATGGCTGCGACCATTCCGGGTCTTCCGCGCTCTGCTTGTTTTTGCCGGAGTGGCCATAATTCACCACCTGCACCGGGATTCGTACTGCGGGATAAGGCTCATCCGCGGTGTTGCTTTCGCCGATTTGATGCTCAACGTAGCGCTACTACGCCTGCGCTCAAATCGTCTCGGCGCCTGGCATCTAAGCCTTCCCCGCCGCCCTCGGTCCTCGGTTAGGCGGTGGATTATGGGTGGTGGTGGTTGCCAGCGGTGGAACACCATGGTATAGCTTCTCTTCGTTTTGAGAGGTGGCGGTATGAGGAAATACCTCTACAGCGCGCTTACGCGCTTGACTTCCGTTTCTACGATAATGAGGGCCGGGTTGTTCAAAAACCCGGAACTGTTGGAGGAACTGCGGCGCGGCAAAATGCCGCCCGGCATCCATCCCTCCCTCGAAAGGGCGTTCTCCCGGTTGGACTGGAAAGTAGCTGAGCGCCGGGACCGGGAGATTCAACGCTCGGGCGTTGTCCTGCTCGCGTGGAGCGACCCCGGTTATCCCGTCAGCCTGAAAGAGATTCCTGATCCGCCGCCCGCCTTGTACGTCAGGGGCAACGCCGCCGTTCTCGACCGGCCGGCAATAGCCGTGGTCGGCTCTCGTCTTTTCAGTGTTTACGGGCAAAACGTGGCTCGAAGTCTCGCGGAAGACCTGGCGAAGTCGGGATTGGTCGTTGTCAGCGGCCTGGCCAGGGGAATAGACAGCGCCGCGCACAGGGGCTCGCTCTCAGCGCCGGGACGGGCCGCGGCCGTTCTGGGAACGGGCATCGACCTCTGTTATCCCAGGGAAAACGAGGAGTTGGCAGCGCAGATCGTCGAGCGCGGGGGCGTCCTGGTTACGGAGTACCCGCCTGGAGTTGGGCCAAGACCCAGGAACTTCCCGGTCAGGAACCGTATAATTTCCGGGCTGGCTTTGGGCGTATTGATCGTTGAAGCCACCGGGCGATCCGGATCCCTGATAACGGCCCGCCTCGCCCTGGAAACGGGAAAAGAGGTCTTCGCCGTTCCGCACAACATTACGAATGGTACCGGTATCGGTCCAAACACCCTTATCCAGAAGGGGGCGAAGCTCGTCCAGCGGGTGGGGGACATTCTGGAAGAACTTCCGGCGAAGGTGGTGTCCGGCCTGGAGCCGTTTGAAACGGCTCCCTCCAGGCGGACGGATGATGAGGGGAAGGAAACAGGAGCGCCAAAGCTGCTTCTGAATGCCCTCAAAGCCGATGAGGGCCTCAGCGTTGACCGCCTATGCGCCGCCACCGGTCTTTCGGCGCAGGAGGTATTGGCGGGACTCCTGGGGTTGCAAATGTCGGGGCGATGTGTAGAATTGCCGGGTATGAGGTACGCCCGTAAAAAAATCAGCTAGGAGTTGATAATGGCAGACACGCTCTTAATCGTTGAATCACCCGCAAAAGCCAGGGCTATTCAGAAGTATCTCGGGAAGGGATTCTCCGTAACCGCCTCCATGGGACACGTTAGGGATCTCCCGAGTAAAAAAATCGCCGTGGACGTGGACGATCATTTTCGCCCCACCTTCGTGGTGTTACCCGGTAAGACGAAGGTGGCCGGTGTTATCCACGCCAAGGCGCTGAAGGCGAAGCAAATCCTGCTTGCGGCCGACCCCGACCGGGAAGGGGAAGCAATCTGTTACCACATCTCCGAACTCCTTAAAGACACCGGCAAAGCCATGGGACGCGTTACCTTTCACGAAATCACGGCGTCGGCGGTACGGGAAGCGGTAGCCCATCCGGGCGAGGTAAACCCGAGAAAGGTCAGCGCCCAGATAGCCCGGCGAATCATTGACCGCCTGGTGGGTTACAAGATATCCCCGCTGCTCTGGGAAAAGGTGAAAACCGGGCTTTCGGCCGGACGCGTTCAAACGGTCGCCCTCCGGATGATCTGCGAACGCGAGGACGCCATCAAGGCCTTCGACCCCCAAGAGTACTGGATCCTGGCCGCCACTCTGCAGGGAGCATCCGAAAAGCCCTTCGAAGCGAAGCTGGCAAAGTGGAAGGGCAAGAAGGCCAAGGTCTCCAGCGCCGGCGAAAACCAGGAGATTCGCGATGCCCTGGAGAAGAAACCATGGATGGTTTCTTCCATAAAGCGACGGAGCAAGAAGAGAACTCCCCTCCCTCCGTTCATCACCAGCAAGCTCCAACAGGAAGCCGCCAGGTTGCTGCACTTCCCGGTAAAGAAAACCATGTTCGTGGCCCAGAGGCTCTACGAAGGGGTAGACCTCGCCGGAGGGGAGACGGCCGGTTTGATTACCTACATGAGAACCGACTCCACCCGCCTATCGATGCAGGCGGTGGATGGCGCCAGGGCATTCATCCCCGAGGCCTACGGTAAGGAGTACCTACCCGCGAAACCCCGGTTCTACGCTCCGGCCAAGGCGGCCCAGGATGCCCACGAAGCCATTCGGCCTACCGACGTAAGGCGCACCCCGGAGGCCGTCAAGGACTTCCTGAATAGGGACCAGCTTGCCCTCTACCGCCTTATCTGGCGGCGTTTCGTGGCGAGCCAGATGGCCGACGCCCTCTTTGACGCGACGAAGGTCCAGGTGGAGTGCGGTGCGACGATCTTCACGGCATCGGGTTCCGTCGTGCGCTTCAAAGGCTTTCTCGCGGCGTACGCCGCTCAGGACGCCGAAGCGAAGGGCGTCCTTCCTCCGCTGGAGGAGGGAGAAAAGCTGAAGCTGCTGAAGCTCCAGTCGGAACAGAAGTTCACCGAGCCACCTCCCCGCTACACAGAGGCTTCGCTCGTTAAGGCCCTCGAAGAAAACGGCATCGGTCGTCCTTCAACCTACGCCGCCATTATTTCAACCATCCAGGAGAGAAAGTACGTCCTCAAAGAAAAGGTATCCCTGAAGCCCACGGAACTCGGCGCCATAGTGGCTGAAATGCTTGTCAAGCACTTTCCCGCACTCTTCGATATCGGCTATACGGCCAGCCTGGAGCGGGACCTGGATCAAATCGAATCGGGTGAGGAAGAACGCATTGACCTGCTCCAGCGCTTCTGGAAGGGCTTTAACCGGGAGCTGGAAGAGGCCAAGGGTTCTATGGCGGACCTTCGCAAGGAGGGAGAACCAACCGATGAAAAGTGCGGGAAATGCGGAAAGCCGATGGTTCTGAAGGTCGGTCGCTTCGGTCGCTTTCTGGCCTGTTCCGGCTACCCGGAGTGCAAGAACACACACCCGTTTGGTGATGAAGAGGCGCTTGAAGTTCCGGAGGAGGTGGCGACCTGCGAAAAGTGCGGGAGCAAAATGGTCGTGAAGCAGGGACGGTTCGGCCCCTTTCTCGCCTGCGGGAACTACCCCGCCTGCAAAAACACCAAGAAACTGAAAAAGGACCCCGCCGGGAAGGTCGTCGTCGCGACGGATGAGGTGCTGGACGAGAAATGTCCGCAGTGCGGGTCCCCCATGGTAAAAAAGAGCGGTCGCTACGGACCCTTTGTTGCCTGTTCCAACTATCCCACCTGCAAGTACATCAAGCGGGATACGCTGGAACTCCCCTGCCCAAAGTGCGGTCAGCCGCTGGTAAAACGCTTCTCAAAGCGGCGTAAGGCCTTTTACGGGTGTACCGCTTACCCCAAGTGCGACTTCGTTTCGTGGACCAAACCAATCCCGGGTAGGTGTCCCCTGTGCGATAATGACTACCTGGTGGAGAAGCACAAGAAAAACGGCGTCTTCAAAACCTGTCCAAACAAGGAATGCCGTTACGAAGAAGAGTTGTAGATTTGCCTCGCCCCGGACGGGCGACCGGCCCTCCCGCGCAACCTGGCAAACTTCTTCTCTTGCAAGAGGTTCAATGGCGAAGCGCTTCAACTTAGTTGCACCCTTTGAACCGACCGGCGACCAACCGGAGGCGATAGCCGGTCTTGTCAGCCGCATAGATTCGGGTCAAAAGCACTCGGTGCTCCTCGGCGTCACGGGTTCGGGCAAAACCTTCACCATGGCCGCCGTGACGGCCAGGCTGAATCGCCCCACCCTGGTTATTGCCCACAATAAAACCCTGGCGGCCCAGCTCTTTGGTGAGTTCCGCCGGTTTTTCCCGGACAACGCCGTCGAGTATTTCGTCTCCTACTACGACTACTACCAGCCCGAAGCCTACGTTCCCGCCTCGGATACCTACATCGAGAAAGAGGCCACGGTCAACGAAGAAATCGACCGGCTTCGCCTTTCCGCCACGCGAAGTCTGCGCGAGCGGCGCGATGTGCTCATCATCGCCTCGGTTTCCTGCATCTACGGCCTCGGAGAACCCGAGTCCTACTACGGGATGACCCTCTCAATCGAATGCGGAGAAGTGCTGGACCGGCACAAACTCCTGAGGCGCTTGGTGGATATGCTTTACACGCGGACTCCATCCGTCATGGAGAGGGGCCGCTTCCGCGTCAGGGGCGACGTAATCGAAATATATCCCTCCTACTCGGAAGAGGTAATACGCGTCGGCCTCTTCGGCGACGAGGTAGAGGAGATAGCAAGGGTGGACCTACTCACTGGCGAGATCCTCGAGGAGCTGGAAAGCGTCACCATCTACCCCAGAACCCACTATGCCACGCCGCGCGAACAGGTGTTGGCGGCCATCGAATCCATCAAAGACGAACTCAGGGGACGATTATCGGAACTCGAAGAGCAGGGTAAACTGCTCGAAGCCCAGCGCCTTGGCCAGCGATGCCAATTCGATTTAGAGATGATGGCGGAGATCGGCTACTGCAACGGCATTGAAAACTACTCACGCCACCTGACAGGGCGGTCGCCCGGCGAACCACCCCCCACGCTCATAGAATACCTCCCCACCGACGCGCTCATCTTTCTTGACGAATCGCACATGACCGTGCCGCAGCTCCACGCAATGTACAAAGGCGACCGATCGCGCAAATCGACGCTGGTAAACTACGGCTTTCGTTTGCCCTCGGCGCTGGACAACCGTCCCCTGAACTTCGATGAGTTTAACGCCCTGACTCCGCAAATCGTCTACGTTTCAGCTACGCCGGCCGCCTACGAAATAGAGGCTTCGAATGGTGTTACAGCCGAACAGGTCGTCAGGCCCACCGGTCTCATGGATCCCGAGATAGACCTCAGGCCGGCCCGGGGGCAGGTCGAAGACCTCTACCGGGAATGCCGGAAGGTTACAGCTTTAGGTCAACGTGTTCTCGTAACGACCCTAACCAAAAAAATGGCTGAAGAACTCTCCGCTTACTTTAAGGAATTGGGTCTCAAGGTTGCCTACCTCCACTCCGGCATCGACACGCTGGAGCGAGTGAAGATCCTACGTGACCTCAGAAAGGGAATCTACGGCGTGCTGGTCGGCGTGAACCTTTTAAGGGAGGGGCTGGACCTGCCCGAGGTCAGTCGCGTTGCCGTACTGGACGCCGACAAACAAGGTTTTTTGAGAAGTAGGAGCGCTCTCGTTCAGACCATGGGCCGGGCAGCCCGCAACGTAGAAGGGAAGGCGATCCTATACGCCGACCACGTGACCGATGCGATAGCGCAGGCAATGGCGGAAACCGAGCGCCGCCGGGAGAAGCAGCGAGCCTACAATAAAGCGCACGACATTACGCCGGAGAGCATCGTCAAAGATATAGACTCGCTCCTTTCAAGTGTGTTTGAGCGCGACTACTACGGAGTCCCGAAGGTAGCCGAGGAAGCGACGCCGTACCTGGACCCCAAAGAGGCAGCCGAAACCATTGCCGGCCTGGAAAGAGAGATGTTGGCCGCCGCAGCCGACCAGAGATTCGAGGAGGCCGCCGAACTCCGCGACCGCGTAGCCTTGCTGCGCGAACGGTTCGTCGCGCCTTGAAACTCCTGCTTTGTCAGCCTTCGGCCTCCGGCTCCTCCATGTACACAGATACTATTCCGTCGCGGAGGCCAAGGCCCAATCCGCACGGAACGCGCCTTTCTCCCTGCCTGCGCCAAACGAAGCGCGGCAGGCAGACAGCCCCGAAACCGAAGGTAACCGCGTCGCAGAAATGCGGGGTGGGAAGCAACTGGAAGTGAATCACCGAGCCGTAGAGCCTGTCCCGGCTTGACTCATATTGGACAGTTCATTTTAGTAAGTCCTTAAGTATCAGTATGATACGAAAGCAGAAAGCAG
>CAZIBS010000040.1:0-20589 GCA_964537405.1 uncultured Thermoanaerobaculia bacterium
GGACGCGCTTCGCTTGCCGGAATGACAGGGGAACAGTCGTCATTCCCGCACCTCCCTTTGTCAGTCCCGCGAAAGCGGGAACCCACACTGGATCCCCGGTGTCCCGGGGATGACGGCAAAGGACGCAGGTCTCACTTTCTGGGGGGGGACAGTATGCGACTCCCTTCCTTGTACTCTTTCCGATACTACTGCCACATCTCTTTCACTCTCTTTCCAGCCATCTTCAGTCTTGCCCCTCCTCGGGTAAGATTGTTAGACGGCGCGACACATACCCTCCCGGTAAGATTTTTAGATGGCGCGATTGGGAACTTGACAGGAAGAAATTGGTACGATATAAAGATGAACGTTTGGAAGTATGGGGAGAAACAAACAACGGTGGAAACGTATCCTGAAGCCAGGAAAAGAAAAAACTAGGAAAGGAGGATCGCAGATGAAAAGTTGGAGATTCTTAAGCGTATTTCTGCTGGCGGCGGCGATGGTTCTCTCGGGAACCGCGCTCTTTGCGCAGCAATCCACGGGCAGCCTATCCGGGTTGGTCATGGACAGTCAGGGGAAACCTATTCCCGGCGCTTCGGTGGCGGTTACATCGCAGCACTTGCAGGGACCTCGGGGCACCGCTACCAACATCAAGGGTGAATTCGTCATTCCCTATCTGCCCCCGGCCAAGGACTACGTTCTGACCATTGAGGCAACCAGCTTCAACAAGGTGGTGCAGTCCAACGTCAACGTAGCGCTGGGTTCGACCACTACCGTCCATGTCACCTTGACCACTGGAAGCGCGGAGTACACCGTTACCGCCAGGCGTCCGGCCGTTTCCCTCAAGCAAACGAAGATAAGCACGAACCTGACGTCGGAAGAACTCGACACCATTCCCATCGGGCGGGACTACCAGGGCGTGCTTTACCTGGCGCCCACCGTCGTCGGTTCCGGCATGGGCGGAAACCCGGGCGTCGCGGGTTCAACCGGATCGGAGAACATCTTTCTCATTAACGGGTTGAACACCACGGACCCCGTTACCGGCACCTTCGGCACGAACCTGAACTTCAACTTCATCCGCGAGATGGAGATCGACACCGGCGGCCTTCCGGCCGAGTACGGCGCTTCCACCGGCGGTCTCTTCAACATTCTGACCAAGAGCGGGACCAACGAGTTCCACGGCGAGGTCTTCGGTTACTACGTGGACAATTCCTTTACCGCCAGGACGCACTCCAACGATCTTTCGGTTGCGCAAAACCAGCCTTACCATAGCTACGACTACGGTTTCGACGTGGGCGGGCCGATCGTCAAGGACCGGCTGTGGTTCTTCGTCGGTTACAACCCCAGCCTCTATACCGCTCACCACGAAGGTACGACGAACTCCTACAACCTCTACCCCTGGCTCTGGAGCGGCAACCGTCTGAGGGCGGCGGTCCCCTACAAGTACGACGATCTCAGCAAGAGCTGGTTCTGGTCGACGAAGATCAACTACCGCATCAATGACAAGCACAACCTGGAACTGAGCGTTTTCGGTGATCCCTCCCACATGTGGTTTAACGAGGGCGGCGCCGGCAACGCGATAAACCAAGCCATTCCACAGCACTATCAAACCGTCAACAACCCCAATAATCCCGCCCACCCCTTTATGGACATCACCTGGCCGGGGGCGACCGGCTGGGCGCCGGCCCGGGCAACGCGCAGGTACCAGGGAGGTTACAACGCGACTCTCAGGTGGTACGCCTCCTGGACGCCTAACTTCTTCAGCGACACCGGCGTCGGCAAGACCCACTCCCGCCTGGATATCCTTCCGTGGGACCACCAGGGTTTCGGGCAACAGGAACTGCTTAACGCTGACTGGTCTCAGACTATGACCGTGGGAAGCGGCGAAGGCACCGTACTGTGGGACGACCGCGACACCACGCAGTTCCAGACGAAGGAAACCTGGCTCCTGGGCAACCACGAGATAAAGTTCGGCGGCCAGTACGAGTTTGAAAAGTGGAACGACTTCAACGATTACACCGGCGGCCAGTACGGCGTTCTCTATTACAACTTTGGAGGAACGCCCCTTTCGGCCAACCCCAACGACTACTACTACGCCGACTACTGGAGCGTACAAAACCCCCGATCCTATGAGAAGGGCTACTACACGGCGGTCTTCGTCCAGGACAAGTGGTCGGTCAGCGACTACCTGGACCTCTCCTACGGCGTAAGGTGGGAACAGAACGAGATCAAGCCCGGCGACGGCGGCCAGCAAGTTACCATGGACTCATGGTCTCCCCGTATCGGCCTTTCCTGGGATTTTATGCACAACGGCAAGTCGAAGTTCTACATGAACTGGGGGCAGTTCTTCATGCGCACACCCATCGCAGTGGCCCAGGGCATGGACCCCGGCCACGCTACGTTAGAGCACTTGCAGCACTTCGGTGCTCCATACGGCCATTGGACCTATGGAGGAACTGCGACAACGGCTCTGGGCAATATCAAGAACCAGTACAACAACGAATTCGTGATGGGCGTCGATTACCAGTTAAGGCCCGACATGACGGTCGGCCTGCACGCCATATTCAGGAGCCTGAAACGCGTTGTCGAGGACGTCGGCTACATCGACAACACCGGCAACATCAGCTACATTCTAATGAACCCAGGCGAACAGTGGCCCGGCATCATGAACAGGTGGGCCACGGCGGTGCCCGACTACGAA
The DNA here is from genome assembly GCA_964537405.1 of uncultured Thermoanaerobaculia bacterium. Taxonomy (GTDB): domain Bacteria; phylum Acidobacteriota; class UBA4820; order UBA4820; family DSQY01; genus CAVRTJ01. The sequence goes on from CAZIBS010000040.1 coordinate 2,678, forward strand.
CGCTTCCCCAGCCCCATCCGCAACTACCAGGGTTACACCCTGACATTCAACAAGCGCTTCTCCAACAACTGGTTCCTCAAGGCCGACTACACCTGGTCGCAACTGATGGGCAACTACGAGGGCGGCAGCGGCGGCTACAGCCTCGGGCAGTTGAACCCAATGGCCTCGTCCACGTACGACGTACCGGAGGCCATGCTTATCAAGAACTACTTCGGCTACCTGCCGCAGGACATCAGGCACAACCTCAAGGTCGAGGGCAGCTACCGTTTCACCCAGGGTTTCGCCAGCGGCCTCGTCCTCGGCGCCGTGTTGAACCTCCACTCCGGGCGCCCGCTGGACGAGACTTACGGCTATCCATACCGTGAGATCGGCTACGGCACGCAGCTCGCCGCCCCCCGCGGCAGCAGCAGGCTCCCCGGCATCTGGCAGCTCGACCTTCATGCCGAGTACGATATCAAGCTCTGGCGGACCACGCTGGCTCTCTTCACCGACATCTTCAACGTGACCAACCGCCAGACCGCCACTTCCAAGTGGGACCAGTACTACCTGGCTCGTGCACACTTCAACGATCCCCTGGTCAGGGACTTGAACTGGGGTCTCACAACGGGGAGGCAGGGAAGCCGCTACGCCCGAATGGGCATAAGGTGGAGCTTCTGACCGAAACCATTCGTTCCTGTTAATGACGCGTTCAAAGAGCCCCGGTTTCCCGGGGCTCTTTTTTCCCGGCCCGCCTCAACCGTTCGGGACTTAATCCGGGGCTTGACATCGGGCAGTCGCCTTTGTTATTCTTGCAACGTCAGAGAAGAAGGGAGGTGATGTTCAAGCGAAAAAGCATTGTTTTTCCCACGGAAAGCTAGAAACCACGGAGGTTATGGAGGTATTAATATGAGAAATGCACTCAAGTGGAGTGCCTTGTTCGTAATGGTTTTCGCCCTTGCGAGCATCGGCGTTTTCGCCCAAAACCAGGGTGGAGGCATACAAGGCAAGGTTACAGACGCGGCCGGCCAGCCCGTCATCGGGGCAACAATTCAAGTCAGCGGCCCCGCGCTACAGGGCTTCCAGGGTACGGCCGCCGACACAAACGGCCAGTACATGATCCCCTTCCTGCCCGTCGGGACCAACTACCAGGTCAAGGTTGAAGCGCCGGGCTACAACACGGTCATCCGCAAGGACATCCAGATTCCCCTCGGCGTGACCATCAGCTTGCCCTTCACCCTGATCCAGGGTAAAACGGAGATCGTGGTTACCGCTACCGCACCGGTTATCGACCAGAAAACGACAACCATCGGCGCCAATATTTCCGGCAAGATGATCAATTCCATTCCGTTGCCGCGTAACGCGATGGGCATAGCCTACTTGTCCCCCGGCGTCGTTTCCGGTTCGGTCCGTCAGAACGTAAACGTCGGCCCCTCCATGAGCGGGGGCTCCGGACCCGAGAACCAGTACACCGTCAACGGCGTGGACGTTACCGGTACCGGCTACGGCCTGAACAATACCAGCCTGAACTTCGACTTCATCGAGGCCACGGAAGTCAAGATCGGCGGCCTCAGCGCCGAGTACGGCGCCCTCATGGGCGGCGCGGTCAACTCCATCACCAAGAGCGGCGGCAATGAGTTCCACGGCAGCCTCTACGCCTACTACTTCAAAGACAGCATGGGCGCAAAGGAACGAAAAGTAGCCAATCCCACCGTCGTCAACTACTACAAGGCTTTTAAGCGCTACGACATAGGCGGAAGCCTGGGCGGTTACATCAAGAAGGACAAGCTATGGTTCTTCGCCGCCTACGACTACAACGACACGGAGCAAACGTGGACCGCCAACGGCGGGGATAACAACGTCCTGTTGAACGGCCAGCCCTCCTACTCCTGGGCTAAAGCCTCGGGCTACAAAAACAAGGATACGAACCCGATGTACGCCGTCAAGTTGACGTGGAACATCAGCCCCAAGCATAAGCTGTCCTTTACCTACTTCGGGAACAATGACAAGTACGACAACTTCCATAACGCGAACAACCTCGATCCCACCGCGTCGCCCTATCAGCTCAAGACGGACAACTACGCCGTCAGCGCGCAGTGGAACGCGACGTGGACGCCGAAGTTCTTTACCGAAGCGCTCATCGCCTACACAAACACCAAGATCACGAACCATCCGACGAACCCGGCCGCGGAGAACAACTGGGGCTACTACTACCGCTTTGGCGCGGGCACCTACGCCGGCTACCAGATCATCCCTCGGGGCGCTCCGAATTCCTACAACGGCGCCACCGGCCAGATTAACCTTTCTTCGTGGGCGCCATCCCTGGGCGGCCGCGTCGATGAGGACACGGAGGCCACCAACACTCAGATTCGGGTGAAGGCCACGAACCTATTCAACTTCGTCGGACGCCACGAACTCTCCTACGGCTTCCAGAAGTACGACATCACTTTCGACTACAACTTCAACTATACCGGACCAGGCTTCACTGAGAGGACTCCCGGCGACCAATTCTTCGGAGACACAACTTCGGGCGGCGTCGTGGTCCGGTGGCAGTATCACGGCGGCGGCAACTATCTCTACCGCGCCCAGGGTTTCATGAACAATCAGGCGAAGAATACGAAGCAACACTACAACGCCTACTGGGTGCAGGACAACTGGAACCTCAGCGACTACTTCATGTTGAAGCTCGGCGTGCGTCTCGACCAGCTCCACATGCAGGGCGGCGATAACTACACCACCCTCGGTCAGCCCTTGCCGCATCGCACCCTCTCCATCGACGACATGCTGGCGCCCCGCCTGGGCTTTACGTGGGACATCGCGCACAACAACAAGAGCAAGTTATACGGTTTCTGGGGCCAGTACTACGAGCGCATCCCCAACGACATGGCCATCCGGGCTCTTACTCCCGAGTTTTTCCACTTCGCCTACTACAAAGACGCGGCATTGACCCACCCCTATGGCCTTTCCTACACCTTCGGCGCCGATCCTACCCTCATAATGGGCGGACCCAACGGCAGCAACCTCAAGGGTTCCTACAACCAGGAAGCGATCCTAGGCTACCAGTACGCGATCCGTCCGGACTTATCCCTGGGCGTGAGGGGCATCTACAGGAACCTCGGCCGCGTTATCGAGGACATCTCCGTTGACGGTGCAAACCAGTACATCATCAGCAACCCCAGCAAGTGGACAAACATCTGGGTGCCCGATGTCTTCGGACGCCCCGGTTACCGGTGGAAGTTTCCGAAACCGGTCCGTATTTACAAGGCCTTGCAGTTCACCGCCGATAAGCGCTTCTCCAACAACTGGATGATGCAGGCTTCCTACACGCTTTCCCGCCTGCAGGGCAACTACGAGGGCCTCTACTCCAACGACAACGGCCAGCTCGATCCGAACATCACCTCCAAGTACGACCTGCCCCAGTTGTTGGTCAACGGCTACGGTTTGCTGCCCAACGACAGGACCCACGTGGTGAACATCTTCGGGGGCTACTTCTTCACCAACATCCCCCTCGAACTCTCCGGTCGTTTCACCCTCTCGAGCGGATACCCCATCACCAAGTACGGCGCCGACAACGCTTACGGCCAGATGGAAGGCTTCTCGGGCCAGCGCGGGACGGCGGGCCGCACGCCTACCATCTGGGCTCTGGATCTGGGCGCCCAGTACACCTTCAAACTCTGGCAGAGCAATCTGGCCCTGCGCGCAGACATCTTCAACGTGACGAATGAACAACGCACCACGCAAGTCGACCAGAACTTCAACAGGGCGAACACCGGTCCCATAGGCGACAACCCCTACTTCGGCATGGAAACGGCCCACCAGACGGCCAGGCGCATCCGCCTCGCCCTTCGCTGGACCTTCTAAAGCCGACTTTGCACTTTTTTGAAAGCATCCCCCGGGGTCATCCCCGGGGGTTTTTTTATCCATCGGGTCATTCCACCGGGCAATCTCACCAAAAGCCCCGGACTCCTGCTATACTCCCAGCATGTGGATGCGGCTGAAACTCTCCCGTTGGCTGATACTCCTACTCGTCTTCGTTGCCTTGGCGGGCTGCGCCGGTCCTTCCCCACGGCGGGCGCCGGAGCGTATCGGAATTCCTCCATCACTCGTTCCCGTCTTTTCAGCAACGATGACCAACGAGAGCGGGCTGGGGCGCTGCGTGCCCATTCGTCCCTACAAGCGGGCAAGAGACCTGGAGGTACTGCTTCTCTCCAGCGCATCCCCCACGTTCACGGGAATGGTCGTACCCGGCGATTCCCTCGCCACGCTGAAGCCGTGGATATCATCTCTGCCAAAAGCGTGGGGAAGTCCGCTGCGCCCGGATGTCCTTGGCGCGGTAGAACTCCAGGGAGAACTGAAGGCCGTTCCCTTTACGTTGGACGGGGTGGTCATCGTCTACAGAAGAGACTGGTGGGCCTTGCTGAACCTGCCTCCACCCACCTCGATGGCCGCGATCGGGAAAGCAGCTCGGACCCTGCGCTCATGGAGGCCCGCCTTAGTTAGACCCGTTCGCTCACAGATCCCCGCGGAAGAACTCTTCTGGGATCTGGCCTGGAGCTACGAGGGGAACGAAAGCCCGCAAGTATATACCTATCCAAAGCTGAAAGCGCTGAACTTTCTCCAGGAGTTCGGGCTCTCCTCGTCGGCGGCAAGGCAAAATGAGGCCGTCACGGCACTCACCGGCGGGAAGGCGGCCCTGGTTTTCGTGAGGGCGGGAACCGCCGGGAGTCTTCTGAAGGGCAAAGGCGGAAAAGGGGAGCGCTTCTCCGTAGCTCCCATACCCTCCCGCAACGCCGCCGCCCGCGTCATCTATAACGGCTGGTGCATGGTGCGGCCCCTCGTCTCCGGGAGAGGACCGAAAGGGTGGACAACCCTGCTCTCTCCGGCTTTCCAGCGCCGCGTGGTGGACAACGGTTTCTTCTCGGTACTCAAGAGCGGCGTCGAAGGCGGGGACGCCGCCATTGATGCGGCCTTGGATAAGACACGATTTTGCGCTTCGCCGGACCTTGGATACGTGTTCGAAAATATCGTTTACGGCGCCGTCATGGATGCAACGGAGGCCTCGCTGCCGCCGGAAGAGGCGCTGAGACGCGCCGAAGCCCGCATCAGGGACAGGAACGCAAAGCCATGAACGCGCCTGGAAGGCTTGAAGTAAAGTTTAGACGATGGGCGAAAAGGGGCGCCATCGTAATCGCCCTTGGCGCAACCGTATTCATCTCGGTAATTTTTATGGCCTGGAAGAGCCAACTCAGGGACATACGGCGCGAATTGGACGCCTACTCAAAGGCCGAGGGGCTGGCGGTAGCCAGACTCTTTCTATACGACCTCGCGGCGGATGACAGGATCAAACGATTGGGCATACTGGAACAGAATCTCCAGGAAGAGGGCGGCCAACACGAGACCAAAGAGGTTTCCGGTCGCCTCAGGGAACTGGTCCTCAATAATATAGATCTTCCGGACAGCAGGATCTGGTCCATGGCGAGAGCAATGGGATGGAATGTAAGCCTCGCGGCGGTAGGTGCCGCCCGCTGTGCGCTATACAGGGGGGCAATCAGGGAAAACGTCGCCTCTCTGGAGGATGACCTGGAGGCGCGCGTAACCTTCTCCGACCACCTTAGAGGCGTGCGCCTCAAGTCGGACGGGGGGCTCATTGTCGTCAAGGTGGGTGAAGCCATTCCTTCCGCCGGGGATAAAGCGGGGGGCGGAACCACCGTGATGGTGCCGCCGACGAAAATGGTTGTAAGGCTTCCCCTCTACGTCAACATACACCGCTGGGGCGTCGCCTACTTCCTGATGGACCGCAGCGACCTGATTCGAGCCAGGAGTGCCATAGCCGCCACCCTGAATTGGGGGCTCCTGGGCATATCAATGCTGTTTTTCGTTATCCTGGCCGCCTGGACCGGTTCGTGGGCGCTTGCCCTCAGGGGCTTTCGGCGCAAGGTGGTTGGACCGATCGTGAAGCTGGCCGGAAGAATGGAAGAGTGGGAAGCGGAGACGCCGCGAAAACAACCCGATGTCGACGAACCGGAGTGGCTCGCGGCGGCCTTCGAAAGAATGCTGCTCAGGGTGGAGGCCCAGCGGGAGCAGTTGCTAAGAGCCCAACGCCTCGGCCTCATGGAAAAGATGGGCAGCGGACTCTCTCACGAACTCAACAATGCGTTAAATCCGGCCATACTCCGCCTGGACGAAATAGCCATAGAAAAGCGCGATGCAACTACCGGAGATTTACACGCAATCCGGGAATACCTCTCAGCGGCCGGCAGAATACTCAAAGAGCTTTCCCTGCTCGGACGAACCTCCCCCGGTCCCAAGCGTCGGTTGGCACCCGATGATTGGCTGGGCGTTGCGGTCAGGCTGGTTGAACCGCAGTGCAAGAAGCAAAAGGTTAAAGTCCACTGGGAGAACCACGGGGGCAGCCCCCTCGTTAATGGAGGCGAACAGTCTCTGGTGGAAATTGCCGTTAACCTGCTGCTCAACGCTTCGGACGCTTCCAAGCCGCCCGGCGGCGGCAACGTTTATCTTCGCCTGGAAAGGAAGAGCAACGGCGTCCTTCTGGTGGTTGAGGACGACGGAATGGGAATCCCCGCCGAGGTGAGGGATACGCTCTTCGAACCATTTGTGACCACCAAGGCCACCGGGACCGGATTGGGGCTATTCCTGGTGGATTCCATCCTACGCAAGATGGGAGGCGCCATTCACGTCATGGAAAGAAAACCAAGGGGGACGATCGTAGAAGTATTGTTTCCGTATGCAGACAAAGCCACCGGCGGAGAGACCGGGAATGGCTGATAATAATGGCGCGGAGCGACTGGTTCTACTTGTCGTAGACGACGACGAAAACACCAGAAGAGAACTGGGCCGCATTCTTAAACGACATACCGGCTTCGAGGTGCTTACGGCCGCCGGTCCGTCGGAGACGCTTGTCCTTGCGGCGGAGTCCGTACCGGACCTTGCCCTGATTGATCTGCGTCTTCCGGTTATGGACGGCCTGTCCCTGTTGAAGAGACTCAGGAAAGACGTGGCGCCCAACCTGATGGCGATCATTATGACCGGGTACGGTGAAAGTGACGCAGCCAAGAAGGCCCATGAATCCGGCGCTCTGGATTTCGTGGAGAAACCGCTCGACCTGTCCTACCTCCTGGTCGTACTGCGCCAGATGGCCCGTGAGAGCAGGCTTCGAAAAAATCTAAAGGCTGCGGCCAAACTCTTTGCAGGGGTCGTGGATATGCTACCGGACGGTATAGTTATGACCGACAACAAGGAAACCCCCCTCTTTTCCAACAACCTCGGCCGTAAGCTGATGGATGCCGGGTTTAGTAAGCCCGGTGAAAGGTACACCGTGGAGGACAAAGTTTACGTACTGGAGAGAACGGGCTCCAAAAACCGTTTTCTGTGGCACTGGACGGACCTGACTACCGCCCTCGAAAGAGAGCGACTCTCCACTTATAAAAAACTGGCCCGCCACCTGGCCCACGAAATTCGCAACCCCTTGACTCCGATGCGTCTCTGGTTGCAGGAACTCCAAAGCATGTCCCCGGTTGACCCTAATTATGCCGAATCCTCAGCTAGGGCGATTGGGGTTCTGTCGGAACAGGTGAACAGGCTCATCTCACTGCTGGAGCAGTTCAGGATTCTAGGGGAGGGAAAGGCCCTTGCCAGGGAAGAGATAGAAGTGGCGCCCATTATCAGAGAGGTCGCCCGCGCCCTCGCCCCGATTGCGGAGAGCAAAAAAGTTTTGGTTGAGCTGCCGGAGGGAAACTGGCGGGCCGTCGGCGAAGAAAACGGCCTCTACCGCTGTCTCTTCAACGGCCTGAGAAACGCTCTCGAAGCCTATGGCGCGGGCGGGGGAAGCGTGACCATTACCGTTGGCAGGACGGATGGATCCCTGATCATCGGGATTGCCGACGACGCCGGAGGGTTACCTCCGGAGGTGGCTCAATCTCCTTTCACTCCGTACCTGACAACGAAGGCGGGTGGAACTGGGCTTGGCTTGCTTGTCAGTCGTGACATTGCGGAACGCATGGGCGGAAGCCTCTCGCTGGAAAATAGGGCCGGTGAAGGAGTCGTCCTGCGGTTGGAACTCCCCTGCGCCTAATCGTATTGTGGGGAAGCCCCGATAATACCCGGCCACGAGTATGGTTGGTGGAAGAACCGCGTCAGGATTGGAGAAACCCTATTCATAGGGGGAAAAACTATTACCGATACCGCGCACTTCGGAGAGACGGTAGCCCTTGGAGCCTCCCTCCTGTGGGCCTTCACCGCCGTTTTCTTCACTTTCGCGGGAAGCCGCGTCGGCTCTCTCGTGGTAAACCGCGTACGCCTTGTTCTTGGCGTTGTCCTTCTGTCTATCACGAACTGGTTCCTTACGGGTTCTCCTCTTCCGGTCGACGCCGGCCTCCGGCCATGGTTCTGGTTCGGGCTCTCCGGCCTCGTTGGATTGACTCTCGGCGACAGCCTCCTCTTCCAGTCTTTTCTGGAAATAGGACCGCGCAAGGCCATCCTGGTCATGTCTTCGTGGCCCATCTTCTCGGCCATCATCGCGCTTCTCTTCCTGGGAGAAAGGCTGTCTCTCCCGGAAGATGCCGGAATAGCCCTGACCGTCGCCGGAATCGGTTGGGTCGTCCTCGAAGGCGGCTCGACTTCTACGGCTCAAACGCACCCACACCTTATGAGGGGTGTTTTATTTGCTCTTGGAGGCGGGTTCTGCCAGGCCATCGGCATAGTTCTCGCGAAGAAGGGGTTGGACGGTAGGGTTTCCCCCCTATCGGGCACGTTGATAAGGATGATCGTTGCCACCCTGGGGATCTGGGGCGCAATCATCCTGGTTAAGGGCGTCAAGAACAGCATTAAGGATATTTTGGACCGCAAGGCATTCTTCTACACAACGCTCGGCGCCATTACCGGCCCCTTTCTCGGTGTATGGATGTCTCTGGTTGCCGTACAGCACGCCAAGGTGGGTATAGCCTCGGCCCTCATGGCTCTGATGCCCGTAATGATGCTCCCGCTGTCGAGGGTCTTCTTCAAAGAGCGCCTCACCCGAAGAAGCCTTCTCGGGACGTTTGCATCCTTCGCCGGCGTGGTTATTCTCTTTATCCAGACATGAGACCGCGACAACGCTCCGTCTTTTTCCAGTATACTGAGTGCTTGAGGCAATAAAATGGAAGAACCGATGTCGAAGCAAAGCGGACCGATGAAACAACAATCCGGCAGAGAACGCTTCTTTCCCGGAATGGCGGACCAATTGTGGAACGATTGGCGGTGGCAGTACCGCCACAGGGTAAGAGAGGTGGAAGAGCTGGCCCGGTTGCTGCCCTTCGATCCGCAGGAGCTGGAGACCTTGAGGGCGTTCAAAGATGACCTTCACCTCGCCGTTACGCCTTACTGCCTGAGTCTGATCGACCCTGATGATCCCGCCGACCCGATCCGCAGGCAGGTGGTTCCTTCAACCCTCGAATTCGAGGAGCAGGAGCGTTGCAGCCGGGATCCCCTGGGAGAGGAAGCGCACACACCGGTGGGAGGCATCGTCCACAAGTATCCGGACCGGGCGCTATTCATAGCCACGAACATCTGCCCCGCCTACTGCCGTTACTGCACGAGAAGGCGAAAGTGGCTGGAGAAGCGGAGACCCAAGACCCTCAACCAACTTGACGCAATGATCTCCTACGTGCGCGAGACACCCTCCATCAGGGACGTTCTCTTCTCCGGCGGAGATCCGTTTTCGCTGTCCCTTCCCATCTTCTCCCACTGTCTGAAGGCTCTTGATGCCATCCCCCACGTGGAGATCATCCGTATCGCGACGCGCTATCCGGTGGTACTTCCCCAACGCTTTGACGAGGAACTATTGAAGGTCCTTTCCGGCTACTCCTCCCTCTGGATGGTTACCCATTTCAACCATCCCAATGAGTTGACGGCGGAATCGGCCGCCGCATGCCGCAAGGTATTGCGGGCCGGCATCCCCGTTAACAACCAGTCGGTGCTTCTGCGCGGCGTGAACGACAACGTGGAAACAATGCTGAAGCTTTGCCGTGGTCTGCTGAAGATCGGCGTGCGCCCCTACTATCTTTTCCAGTGCGACCCGGTTCAGGGCGCCGAACACCTGCGCACGAGCGTCTGGACGGGTGTGAAAATCATCGAAAAAATGCGCGGTTTCACATCGGGGTTGGCCGTTCCAACCTTCGTAGTAGATACGGAGGGAGGCGGCAAAGTGCCGTTGAACTCCAATTATTGCCTTCAATCCAATGGGGACTCGCTCCTCCTCCGCAACTATGAAGGAAAGCTCTTCCGCTACAGGAATCCACCACCGTGAGCACAATATGCCGCGCGGCTTGCCAATACTCCGTGCCGTGTTATAGTATCCATAGATGGAGGTGGCTATGAACATACAGAAGGTAAGAGTTTCCCTCAGGTTTCTTCTTTTCCTGATAGCCATTCTGGGACTGGTGGCGGCCTGCGCAAGGAAGGTTCCTGAATCCACGCCGGAATCGCCGGTAACTACGAACACGCCTTCGGTGAGTCACTCGGGGGCCTGGGCGCCGGAACATACCGCCACGCCCACCTTGAAGGTACAGAACAACGCCGATGCCTACAACAAACAGCACGTCCTTAAAACGATCCACTTCGACACCGACAAGTGGAATATCAGGCCCGCCGACCGCTTGGTCTTGAAAGAAAACGCCGCATGGCTCCTTGCCCATCCCAGCCTCACCGTGATCGTACAAGGGCATTGCGACGAACGCAACACGCAAGCCTACAACCTCGCCCTCGGAGAACGCAGGGCCAACGCCGCCAAGGAGTATCTCATCGGGATGGGCGTTTCGGCCAATTCCATCCACACGGTCTCCTATGGTAAGACCCACCCGCTTTGCACCGAACACAACGAAACGTGTTGGCAGCGAAACCGTCGGGATGCATTCGTGCTACAAGATATGAAGTGAGTTCCGGATGAAGCGGTATATCCTTCTGGCGTTGCTCCTTCTTGTGCTCCCCCTGAGCGCTCTCCGCGCCGGAACACGAGATGACGTCGCCCACCTTAAGACACGGGTGGACGGACTCTCCCGCCAGGTAAGCAACCTTGAAGCGCAGGTTTCTTCCCTGAAAAAGACTCTTGAGAAACTCAGTGAACAATTACGGGCCGTTGCGCGCTCTTCGCAGACGGCTGACCTCACGGCCGATTTCAACCAGATGAAGGGTAAACTCGAAGTTCTTGCCTCGGACCTGGCCCAGCTCAAAAACGAACCCCGGTTTACCTCCAAGGCTTCCGTCCCGGTCAAACCGGCGGCCCCTGTTTTTTTCTCACTTGATGAGAAAAGTGAGCCGGCCGTGGGCGTTGCTTTGCTCCCGACAGGCAACCCGCCCGCCGCGAGTGTACCAAAAGGTCTCTACAAACAGGCCTACAACGATTATCTCCAAGGCAAGTATGACCTTGCCGTTTCCGAGTTCAAGCAGTTTGAAAAGGCCTACCCCGATGACCGGAAGTCCGGGAACTGCCGCTACTGGATTGGCGAATGCTACTACATCCAGAAGCGATACTCAGAGGCGGTGGACGCTTTTAAGGATGTTACGGACCACTATCCTAAAAACCCGAAGATTCTCGCGGCAAGGTTGAAGTTGGGAATGGCGCATCTGGCCATGAACGATGCGGCCCAGGGCGTAGCCATTCTTACGGCGCTTATTCACGACGCTCCCCGGTCGAACGAGGCCCTCATTGCAGAGGCCCAACTCCGGAAACTCCTGTTTTCCCAATAGTCTGCCCAAAATCCGTGATTGGAACACCCGTGCCTTCGAATCGCGGGTACTTTTCCAGGGAAAAGAAACGTTCCCGTAACGGAGAGGACCATTCCTTCCCCGCCACCTGTCTGCGTGCCGGAGACCCGCCCGCCTGGGTTCCCACCCCAGGCGCCTTCCTGGCCTTCGGCCCGAAGGTCCCCAATCTCTTGGAGTGAAACATCATTTTTCCACTGCACCCGGGCTGCTCAGGTCTTTCGCCGCTATCTCGACCATCGCTGGATTGGGTGTCTGAAATCCACTTTCGTTAAACCTTGTTGTGGGATATACTGTCTATCCAATTTGAGGGTCTATCCGGCCCGTTATGCGTTTAATCGAAAAAAAACTTTAGTTTCGGAGCATGCGCATGTGTAAAGCAACAACGGCTAGGAAACGCAGCCTTCCTCTGTTTGCCACGGGCATCATTCTATGTCTTCTGCTTCTTTTACCCGCGTGCAAAAAATCGGGAGGAGACAAGCAACAGGGCCGCAGTGCAATCACAAAGGTATCCTTGCACAACCTTCCGGCCCGGATCTACGCAACGGGAGCGGTTACTCCAATGGTCGGCGCCGAAGTCAAGGTCGGTCCGCGCATCTCAGGCCGCCTTCAACACCTCTACGTCAAGGTCGGAGACCACGTGAAGAAGGGTCAGGTTCTCGCCCGGCTCGAAGATCGGGATCTTGGGGCAAACGTTTTGAAGGCTACCGCCAATCTGGCCCAAGCCAAAGCCGACGCCCGCTACGCACGGGACAACTACGAGCGGCAGAAGGGCCTGGTCGCCGGAGGCTATGTTTCACAAGACGCCGTGGATTTGGCTTTCAAGGCCAGAGACGCCGCCAATGCCTCCATTAAAAGCGCGCAGGCCTCTCTGGACCTGTCCCGCGTTGAACTCTCCTATGCCACCGTTACTTCGCCAATCAACGGCATTGTTGGCTCCGTATCCACACAGGAGGGCGAAACGGTGGCCGCCAGCTTCAACGCTCCTACCTTTGTTACGATTATCGACCTTTCCAAGCTGGAGGTGGACGCTTACGTGGACGAGGTGGACATCGGCGGCGTCAAACCGGGGCAGAAGGCGACATTCACCGTTGACGCTTTCCAGAACAGGACGTTTCACGGACTCGTGGAGGCTATCTATCCACAAGCCGTAATCCAGGACAACGTGGTCAACTACGACGTAATCATCCACATCACCGACCCTTACAAGGGGTTGCTGAGGCCCCAGATGACCGCATCGGTAGGTATTATCCTCAACTCCCTGAAGGACGTTATGGCCATACCCTTGAAAGCCGTCTTTCATAAGAACGGAAGGGCATTCGTCAGGGTAAAAGAGGGAAAAACTGTCGTCATCCGCTCCGTGGCGTTGGGGCGCGAGTCGGGCGAACTGGTGCAGGTGAATTCCGGTTTGGCTCTCGGGGACAGGGTTGTCGTCCCCGGTTCAAATGGGAGCGCAATTACTCCATGATCGAGATGAAGGCCATCGCAAAGACCTACCATACCGGCGGAGTGGAAACCCCCGTTCTGCATGACATAGACCTTGCCATCAAAGAAGGGGAATTCGTCGCCTTGATGGGCCCCTCCGGTAGCGGCAAGAGCACCTTGATGAACATCCTCGGTTGTTTGGACCGCCCCAGTTCCGGCGTCTACCGGCTGGCCGGGCAGGACTTGACCACACTGGATGACAAGCAGCTGAGCGTCATCAGAAACCGGCAGATCGGTTTCGTCTTCCAGCTCTTTCACCTTCTTAACTGCGTCAACGTTCTCCAGAACGTACTGCTTCCCTTCCTCTATACCAGCCCCTATCCGTCCGACGCCAAGGAGCGCGCCACCAGTCTCCTTGAAAGCGTGGGACTCGGCGACCGCCTGCGCTTCAAGCCTAACGCCCTCTCCGGCGGCCAACAACAGCGTGTGGCCATAGCTCGCGCGCTGGTCAACAAACCCGCATTGCTTCTGGCCGACGAGCCGACGGGCAACCTCGATTCGGCCGCCAGCGACGGCATACTGGAGATCTTCGACAGAATTAACGCCCGGGGCAGAACGGTCGTTCTGGTTACCCATGAACCTGCGATTGCTCAACACGCAAAGCGCGTCGTCACCCTCAAGGACGGCCGAATCTTATCCGATGAGAAGATGTCATGAGAATCTTCCGTCTCTCCCGACAGGCTGGCGGGGCACTGGCCAGCCGTAAGGGTAAGGCTTTTTTGATGATGATCGGCACGTCGGTGGGCATCATGTTGCTGACCGTCGTTGTTGGTCTAAGCCAGGGTGTTGAAAAAAGAATAGAAGGGATAACCGCTTTTTTTGGCCCACGCTCCGTTATGGTATTTCCGGGCGGAAGACGGATTAGGGGCATGGGCGGACGGGGCGCCTCCGCCTCAACGCTGAAGCCGCTTGATGCCCAAGCGGTCAAGGCCGCCCTGGCGGACAAAGCCGTCGTCACGGCCGGTTTCTTCGCCAGAGACATACCCGTAAAGGCCAACGGCCAGAACACCCAAACGGTTGTCATCTCCGCGGACCCCAATTTCCCCCTTACATTCGACTGGAATGTAGCCTCCGGCGAACCCCTCTCCTGGGATGACGAACGGGCAATGCGAAGGGTGTGCATCCTCGGTGCCACCGCGGCGAAAAACCTCTTTGGAGACGAAGACCCAGTGGGCCGGCAGATGTCGATTAACAGTGTCTTCTTCCGGGTTAAGGGCGTCCTGACTCGCAGGGGAAGCAGTCCGATGGGTCACGATCTCGACGACCGGATTTGGATTCCCCTCTCAACCGGATTGAAAAGGGTTTTTCACAAAGACAGCTTGCGTTTCATCCGCCTCAACGTCAGAAATGCTGATGACGTCGCCCCGGTCATAGTTCGCTTGAAGAGCATACTACGTAAGAGGCACCGCATCGGTCCCCACGAGGATGATGACTTTCACATTATCACTCCCGGCTACATCGCGCGAAGAGTACGAAAGATGACCAGAACGACGCAATTGGTCGGGGGCGCGTTGGCCGTCGTCGCGCTCATTGTGGGCGGCGTCGTGCTCATGAACATTCTCTTGCTTTCACTGAGCGAACGTGTTCCAGAAATCGGTCTTAAAAGGGCGCTGGGAGCGCGACAGCGCGACATATTTGTTGAGTTTCTGGCCGAATCGGTGATCGTTAGCCTCATGGGTATGTTTTTTGGTGTTTTGCTGGGGCTGCTGCCGATCTTTATCCTACCCCACTTCCTTCCCATGATTCCCATGGCCGTGACGTGGAAGACCTTTCTCTACGCGACGCTCTTCGCCTTTGGCGTGGGGCTTTTCTTCGGCGTCCAGCCCGCCCGACGCGCCGCCAGGCTTGACCCGGTCGAAGCCCTGAGATAGCGCGCCCCATGAATATTGCCCGCACGCTAGGCATTTCGCTCGAAGTTCTGATGGGCCACAAGCTCAGAACCCTCCTCTCCAGCTCCGGCATCGCCATAGGCATGGCCGCCGTCGTGTTGGTGGCTGGCGTGGGCCGGTCCGCGGGACAGGACGTCGTCAACAAAGTGAAGAGCATGGGCACCAACCTCATCATCGTCCAGGCCGCGCGTTTCAGGAACTTTGGACACCGGCGCCGCATGGTAGCTACCTATACGACGCTAAAGCCCAGGGACGTGAGACTCTTAAAACAGCGCCTTGGAAACGCCCGCGTCTGCGGTTTTCTGCAGAAGGGAGTAATCGCAAAATACGAAGGGCTGCGGACAAACACCAACCTGGCCGGTGCGGCCCCCACGGTTTTCGAAATACGTGGTATCCGGGCTAATGAAGGAAGGCTGTACTCGTCGCAGGAAGAACGGGCGCTTTCGCGCGTGGCGGTCCTCGGACCCACCGTCGCCGTGAACCTCTTCAAGAACACGGACCCGATCGGAGAAAGAATTGAGGTCAACAAGGTAATCTTCAAAGTCATCGGCGTAGCAGCTCCACGCGGGCAGGACCTTGCCGGGAATGACCAGGACGACGTCATATACGTTCCCCTGCGAACCGCCATGTCCCGCGTCTTCCACATGAATTATCTCCAGAGCATCCTTGTTCAGGCCCCCGACGCCGGGGCTATGGAGACCCTTCCACCGGAAATAACGTCCATCCTCAGGCGAAGCCACGAGCTGCGGCGAAACCAGAAGGACGACTTTACAATTCAGGACCAGAACCGGTTGATGAAGTCCCAGGAGGAGACGAGCCGGGCCTTCACCTTTCTCGTAGGCGGCGTGGCCGGCATCTCTCTCTTCACCGGCGGTATAGGCATCCTCGCCGTAATGCTGATTTCAATACGCGAGCGCACACACGAGATCGGACTTCGTCGGGCGCTCGGAGGCCGCAAAGGGGACATCCTTACGCAGTTCATCCTGGAGGCTTCCTCCCTCTCCGCCATCGGTGGTTTTGCCGGGCTACTAATCGGTATGGGAGGCAACTACGTAATCTGCCGCATCCTTTCCTGGCCCCTCTACTGGCCATGGAGCGCTTCCGCCATCGCACTTGCGCTTTCCTTCCTAATGGGCGTCACCTTCGGCCTGTATCCCGCCATGAAGGCCGCCCGCCTCGAACCTGCCACCGCTCTCCACTCCACCGGATAGCCGTTGGCAGCTAAGGGCCCGCCACCTTCATTTTATTGACTATGGTTCAGGACTTCCTCCCAAAATGAATGGCGATTGATGACCCCTCGGTATCGTGGGTCATTGGGGTGCTGAGCAAGAAGGTATTCGGCCTTTGCGGGCAAAAAACGCTACTTAGCGGAAAACAAGGTTTGGGGCAAAACATGCCTAAAGCGGGTTGGTTTTGATTTTTCAGAATCACCTAATCCCGGAATTCCGTCTCTTCGCTATCCCTCCGCGTCTCCGCGTTTAGCCCACCGGTGGAAAAATGGGGGAAACTCCTGACCCCCCAAAATCAGCGCTTGCAACGCCTGCGCCTTCGAATTGCGAGTGCTTCTCCCGGGGAAAGAAGCATTTCCCGAAAGCGGGGAGGACCATTCTCTCCACGCCCCACCTGCCTGCAGGCCGGCAAAGCCCGCCGGCCATCGCTGGATTGGGGGCCCATGATTTCCTTGACATCTCAACGGCCACTAACATAGGATATTCTTTCTCGTGGGCGATTAACTCAGCGGGAGAGTACTACCTTCACACGGTAGGAGTCACTGGTTCGAATCCAGTATCGCCCACCACCAAGAAGTGCCCCTTTTTTGTTATCGAACCATTTAGATCGAAGGCCTGAATATCGACGAAGTGGTTGAAGCCATGCTTCGTTTGGTATAATGATTTTTCGAGGGGAACTCTTGGCCGGAACCAGATATCTCATCATTTCCGATATACACGCCAACGAAGAAGCGTTGGAATCCGTTCTAAGAGCGGTCAGGCGAAAGCATTACGAGGCCGTCTGGTGCATGGGGGATCTTGTCGGCTATGGGGCGAGCCCGAACGCTGTCGTGAGAAGACTGAGGAGGTTGAAACACTTCGTGGCGGTGCGGGGAAACCACGACAAAGTTTGTATCGGGCTGGAGGATGGGAAGAATTTTAACGCCTCCGCCCGAAAGGCCGCATTGTGGACACGCCGGCGGCTGACAAGAGCCAACTTCGAATTTCTGGCCTCGCTGCCCGAGGGACCGATAGCCGTATTCCCGGGCCTTCTTCTCGCCCACGGTTCCACCGTTCATGAGGACAACTACATCTTCTCCGATTTCGATGCCTATGAGGCTTTGAAGGCTCGTCCCTTTGAAATATGCTTCTTCGGTCACACTCATCACCCGGCTATTTTCAGCGTCAAAGATGGAAACATAGAATCTATTTGCCCGAAGAACGACTACGAAGAGATATTCCTTGACAGGAACTCGCGCTACCTCATCAACCCGGGTTCCGTGGGACAACCAAGGGACCGGAACCCGCACGCCCCCTTTGCCGAGTACTATCCTGAAACGCGCCGCTTGGTTTTAAGGCGCGTCCCCTACAACGTAAATGCCTCTGCGGAAAGAATAGAGAGGGCAAATCTGCCAAAAAATTTAGGCGGACGGCTCTTTACCGGCACATGATTACCGGTGTAAATAGCGACCTTTTTATGGACGGCGTAAAGTACCACGTTCAGATTGAGGATGAGGAAGCCGCCTCCAGCCTTGAAGTCAGGCTCATCTTGAACAGTTGATCGCGTTTTCCACAGGCAAAATGAGGTAAACTGCCA
>CAZIBS010000041.1:0-20478 GCA_964537405.1 uncultured Thermoanaerobaculia bacterium
ATAACTGTCATATTCTGCCCGCCGATACATCCCGCTTGGCTGTGTTACTCCTCCTTGAAGTAGCGTTGCTATGACAGCGTCGTCGGGCCTTGTCGCCCCGGGCTTGCGACCTTATTATTTACGCACTTTCTTTGGGAAAGCCTTTTTGCCTTTATGGCCGGAGCCGACGAGTGAATGGCTCTTCATGGCGGGGAAGGCGCGTTTGAAGACCTCGCCCATGTCTCTTACCCAGGCGAGTTCCAGACTCTTCTTGATGGAAGCCGGCAGCTCTCTAAGCTCATTACGGTTGCCGTAGGGGAGAAGAACCGTTTTGATGCCAGCTCGCCTTGCCGCGAGAAGTTTTTCCTTCAAACCTCCAACCGGCAGGACCTTTCCCCTGAGTGTTATTTCACCCGAAAAGGCCATGAATCTTGGCGGGGCCGCCCCGGTAAGCGTGGAAAGGAGAGCCACCGCCATTGTAACACCGGCTGAAGGACCATCCTTCGGAATGGCGCCCTCTGGAACATGAATGTGCAGGTCCTTCTTAGCCAGGAACTTCGGGGCCAGGCTCCACAGGGGAAGGTGTTCTTTGATGTAGGTCATGGCGGCTTGCGCGGATTCACGCATCACGTCACCCATCTGGCCGGTAAGGGTAAGGGCACCGGAGCCTTCGGTGAGGGTTGCTTCGACAAAGAGTAGTTCGCCCCCGGCTTCGGTCCACGCCAGGCCGGTTGCAACTCCGACGGTGTCGCGCACCAGACGCTCTTCCTCGAAGTAATGGGGGAGACCCAGGTAACCGGCGAGCGACTTTTCTTCTATGACGTAAGGTCCTACCGAGCCGGTAGCCGCCTTTATTGCCAGTTTTCTCAGGATGGCTTCGATGCTGCGCTCCAGTTCTCTTACGCCGGCCTCCCTCGTGTACCTCCGCACCAGGGCAAGAATCGTATTGTCCGGGATGTCGATGCAAACCTTTTCAAGACCGTTGGCCGTCACCAATCTCTTTATCAGGTGCCGTTTTGCGATGGCCAGTTTCTCTTCCGCGGTGTAACCCGAAAGTTCCAGTATCTCCAGCCTGTCGAGAAAAGCAGGACGTATGCCTTCCAGCGTATTTGCGGTGGCTATGAAAATAACGCGTGAAAGGTCGAAGGGGAAACCGAGGTAGTTGTCCACGAACTCCCTGTTCTGCTCCGGATCCAGGGCCTCAAGCAGCGCGGAGGAGGGGTCGCCCCTCCAGTCCGAGCCCATCTTGTCGACTTCGTCCAGGACGAATACGGGGTTCATCGCCCCGGCGTTCCTTATGCCCTGTATGATCCTTCCGGGCATGGCCCCTATGTAGGTGCGGCGATGGCCTCGTATCTCGGCCTCATCATGCACTCCGCCCAGGGACATGCGTACGAACTTGCGTCCCAGCGTCCTGGCTATGGCCTTACCCAGGGAGGTTTTTCCTACTCCCGGGGCTCCAACGAGGCAGAAGAGGGTTGAAGGATTTTTACCCTTGAGCTTGCGGACCGCCAGGTATTCGAGTATCCGCTCCTTCACTTTCTTGAGGCCGTAGTGGTCCCTGTCGAGGTCCCTGCGCGCGCGCTTTAAGTCAAGATTGTCCTTGGTAAAGACGGCCCATGGCAGGTCAAGCACCAGGTCAAGGTAGGCTTTCACTTGGCTGAGTTCTTCGGAGAAGGGGTTAAAGAGGGCGAGCTTTTCAATCTCCTTCGTTATCGGGTTGAGGACCTCCGGTACGAGGGGAAGAGATTCAAGCCGTTTGCGGTATGTTGTTTCTCCTACTCTGTCGTTTCCCGGAACGTTCGACAACTCTCTCTGAATCGCTTCCATCTGCTGGCGAAGAAAGTACTCGCGCTGGCGCTTGTCCATTTCGTCCCTGGTCTTGCGGTCCAGTTTCTCCTGGATGGCGAGGATCTTCTGCTTGACGCCCAGCGCCTCCCAGAGGGAGTCGAGTCGGCTTACCGGGTTCCGTTCTTTAAGTAATTCCATGGCCTTTTCAAAGGATAGGTCCAGTTGGTCGGCCACCAGATCAGAGAAACGCCCGGGGTCGGTAACGGTTCCCAGGAAGTCCCTCATTTCCGCCGGAATACCGTGCGGCGTTCCGGCAAGGGCGTCGAGTCGTTGGAGGACGTTGCCTCTGAGCGCTGAAGATGTCAGCATTGCAGAAGGTTCAACCTTGTCCGGAAGGACGGTAACGGCGGCCCACCGAAGCGGCCCGCGCTTCCGTTCGGGGGTCAAGTGGGCCCTGGCCACTCCCTGCACAAGAAACAGTCCCTTGCCCGGGCTCCCGGAGGGCGCCATTCGCAGAAGAAGCACCACCAGACCGATACAGCTCTTGGCCCTGTGGTTTCCGGGGGCCACCGGAAGAACGGCCATGTACCCCGAACCGGCGCGGACCTTTTTAAGGTAATCTTTGCCCACTGAAAGGGGGAGCGGAATCGTAGAGAGGGCGGTTGGGAAGATCGTCCGGCCCTCCAATTCCCAAAGGGGCAGCCTGGCGGGCAGTGGTGGAGGCCGGGCGTCATCTCTAATCATGGCATTTATCCTCAGGAAAGCAACGGAATTTGAACCACGTTGCCGCGACGCTCCGCCAACCGGGGAAGGAATATCGTAAGAACCCCGTGTTCATATCTGGAGGTGGCTTTGTGCGTATCGAAGGAGCCCTCCGCTTTGACCCTGCATTGAAATGCGCCCCGTTCTCGCTCCATCAGGTGATAGGCCACGATGCCGTGGTCGTCGGAACGCTTCTTCTCTCCCTCAATGGTAATGGTGGATTCCGCGGCCTGGATCGAGATCGAATCCCGGTCGACTCCCGGCAGATCAACTTTAATCAGAACGTATTCCGGCATTTCCAGCACGTCGTATGGAGTCGGCGTTCCCATTTCTTTCGGCAGTTCCTCGTCAACCTGTAGTCCGCTTAGAATTTCGAAGAGTTTGTTCATTTCGGCCTGAAGGTGGACGAGGTCCAGAAAGGAGTAAAGCGCCCTGTTCATCATTCGGTTTCCTCCCGGTTCGACTCCAGCAGGAGTTTAACCTCCTCCAGGAATTCGCTGATATCGCCGAACTGCCTGTAGACGGAAGCGAAACGTACATAGGCAACCTGGTCAAGTCCACCAAGCCGGTCCATAACCATTTGTCCTATACTCTTACTCGTGATCTCGCGGCCGGGAATACAATGCAAGCACGTTTCGATCTCTTCCACCACCACGTCGAGGTCGGTCATGGCCACCGGCCGCTTTTCGCTGGCTTTCAGCAGCCCGTTCAGCAACTTTTCCCGATCGAACTTTTCCCTGCGTCCATCCTTTTTGATTACGCGGTAGGGAACGGTCTCGGTCCTCTCGTAGGTTGTAAAGCGCCGTTTGCAGGCAAGGCACTCCCGCCTACGCCGAATGCTGGAACCTCCCGCGGCTTCCCGGGAATCAACGACCTTGTCTTCTACATTTCCACAAAAAGGGCAACGCACGGATTTTTACCCCCGCAGAGAGTCTACAGGAACAAGGGGTGGTTGTTCAACCGGAAGCCACCACCCAACCAAGGACCGAGGGTGGTAAAGAGGCTTAGATACCAGCGCCTATCCCGGAAGAAGACATGGCTCCGTCCCTTCGGGCGCTCCCGGCACAGACAGGCCGCGCTTACGCGCAACGCTGTAGGCAGGCAAATCCCGGTGCAGGTGGTGAATCCAGGTCAAGGACGGCGCTTTTCAGGTAACGTTTTTTTCGACTTTGACGCATCTGAAGATGCCTTGGCTACGAGTTTTAATTCACCCAGTTTAACCCTTCCGGAGATTATATATCCAAGGCCCCAGAGTATGCCCGGCACGAACATTACGGCGTGGCCGAGTATCCCGGCCGAGACGGCCGCCGTTTCCGAAACGCCGTAGAAGCTCATGAGCGCTATTTGAATGGCTTTGTGAACACCCCCCACTCCACCCGGCGTTGGTATGGCGGCCCCTAAGGAGACAAACACCAGCAAGAGAATGGCGCTTCCAGCAGGAATGTCCAGGTGTAGTCCCCTAACGATCGCCCACGCGGAGACGACTACGCATCCCCACGTGGCGAGGGAGAGAAAGAAAACGTAGAGTATGGTTCTCTTCTTACGGAATGTTCCCAGACCCTCTACGAAACCGAGTACCTTGCGAACCAACTTCTTCAGGAAAGGATAGCGCCCCAGCCTCTCGCTTCTCTTTGCCATTCGATCCAGAACCCGGCGCCTTGGCACGAGCCAGAAGAGGAAAATCCCCAGCGGTATGGCAAGTGCGAGCAACAGGTACGAGCCCTTCATCAGGATGGACATGTACTCTTGGGCATCGGCGGATATCCCGTTGTCTCCCCGGAAAACGTACAGCAGCCAAAACGTGACGATTGCAAGCAAATCCATTCCCCTCTCGAGAACAACCGAAGCAAGCAGGGGCCCGAAGGGCAACTTTTCCCACCTTGAAAGTAGAAAAGGCTTCCCAACTTCGCCGAGCCTGCCCGGGACCAATCCCGTCAGGGTAAAGGAAACAACCGTAGCCTTGAGAATAGGAAGCATAGGAATCTTGTTCCTGACGCTTTGCAGCATAACCCGCCAGCGGTAACTCCTAAGCAGGATGGAGATGACTTCAAAGAAAATAGCAAGAGCGACCATTGCTATGTTAACGTGACTGGTTTCTTCAAGTACGCTGTGGAGGTGGGCTTTCCTTAAGAAAAGGTAGAGCAACCCCGCCGTAAGAAGCAGGCTTATAACCCACGGGAAAATCTTTTTGACGCTCATGGCTGCTCCTCCCCGGCTAGGAAGAGTTCCGGAATGAATGAAAGTCCAGAGGGAAAGGCCACAATGCCAACGAAGGAAACTCTTGGGAAGGTTGCGGGTTCAAGCCCGGCCGGGAGGCCGGTGGGCGGGGTAACGCCGCCGATGCCCAAGCTGTCCCAAAGGGCCATGCGTCGCTTTCCCTCTCGATAGTTGATGCCATGGGTGAGCAAGTTGCTTTCAACCGCGGAGTTCATCTCGGCTCGCCGCTCCCTGCGGTTGCTACCGGCCGGTGGACCAGTTATGGTTTTCCAGAGTACTGAGTTCTTTTGCCGTCAACAAACGCGTCGGATTCAGTATAAGGTACATGGTTTCCCCCGTGTGAACCATCCCCTGGATAAAACCCATCTGGGGTTCTTTGAGCACGTCGGGAGTCGCCTTGATCTGCTCGACCGTAGCCCGAAACACCTCCGATACGTCGTCAACCATGAGACCCAGGAGGGAACCATTCAGCACGGCCACAACCACCCGTCCCTTGGTCGGCTCGACGTGGCCTAAACCGAGCCTCTCCCTGAAATCCAGGATCGGGATAATGGCGCCTCGAAGGTCAATGACCCCCTTGACGAAGCCCGGCACCTTGGGTATGGAGTAAATTCTCGGAATCTTCAGTATTTGTTTAACGGTGAAGATACCTAACCCGTAAGACTGGTCGGCGGCGCTAAAACCGAGAAAGAGCAATTCCTTATCGGCTTGTCCACCGATTGGCTTGGAGTGAATGCCAATGGAGCGCTCAGCCACTTTACCGTTCCCCGATCTTGAAGTGGCTGAAGATCGATGAGGCCTCTTCCGCCCTGGTGGCCAGGGCGTCCATTTGGTCGGCCGCTTCCTCCAAGCTGGCAACACTCGCCTTGCCCCGCCGGGCGAAAACACCCATGGTTTTATCCACAACCTTCCCGGCCCGCCTCTGGTCCTGGGTTTGGCTTAACACTTCGGTTACGGAGGATGTCAGGCGGTCCATAGCCTTCCGGATGAGGGCTGAACCGGTGCTTTGCTCGGATATCCCCCTCTTCATCTCTTCCGAAAGGGCGCTAATCCGGTTTTGGGCTTCCAATATCTGCTCACTTCCGAGCGCCTGTTCCTTGGTGGCCTGCCTGAGTTGGTGCGCAAGCTCCCTGAGTTGCTCCGTGGCTTTTACGATGCTGGCCGCGCCCTTTGTTTGCTCGGCCGTCGCCCTGGCAATCTCCTGAACCATCTGTAGAGAGGGTTCAACGCCCTCCTTGATCCGGCTGAAAACCTTTGCCGCTTCACCGTACGCCTCCGCCGTATTTACTACCAAGTCACGCTGGCCGGCCACGCTATCCACCACTTCCTTGACGCCGCTTTGGACGGCGTTGATTATCTCGGCGATCTCTCCGGTGGAAACAGAGGTCTTGGTGGCCAGTTCCTTTATTTCACTGGCCACGACGGCGAAGGGCTTGCCGCGCTCCCCGGCCTGGGCCGCGATGATGGCGGCGTTGAGAGCAAGCAAGTGGGTCTGCTCCATTACCTCGTCTATTACGGCCAAAATATTGCCCGCTTCACGGCTTTCCTTCCCGAGAGCCGACATCTTGACGGCGGTATTTTCGAAGGAACGCCGCAGCTCTTCCATGCTCTCGTTCGATTGCTGAATCGCGCGGATGCCGGACTTGGCTTCCTCCGCCACCCTCTCCGTGGCCTGTCTCGTATTGGAGGCGTTCTCGTCTATCTGGCGGATGCTTCCTTCCATTTCGGTCATCGCGGAAGAGGTTTCTTCAACAAAGCGGTTCAGTTGTTCCGCCGAGGCGTCTATCTGTTTGTTGGCCGCGACGTTCTGGGTCAAGGTGGAAGCGGAGGTGTTCAGCGCGTCGTTAAGGCTCTCGGTGTTCGAGGCTATCTCGTCGATGCTGGCTATCATTTCCAGGACCGATGAACTCACCTCCTCAGCAAGGGCGGACAACCCCTCCATAAGTTTGGCAATTTGGTCCACCGCGAGCTGGATGGAGCCGACTTTATCTCTCACTTCCGTGGAACCGGCTTCCTGTTCCTTCGTGTTTTCCAGGGTGGCAGATAGATGGGCTTTAACGCTCTCGGTGCCATCCTCCACCCGGTGAAATGCTTCGCGCGTCTCCTGAACGATGCGGATGAGGTTTTCGGTCATCTCCTGGAAGGAGGCTACCAACAGCCCAAGTTCGTCTTGGCGTGTCTTCGTTCCCTTGAAACCGTGGAGGTTTCCGGCGGCTATCTTCCGGGCGTACTCCGTCAACTCAAAGATGGGGGCCGTAAAATACCTGGTTATGGCTATGGAAACAACCAAGCCGACCACGAACACCAATGCAAGAATTAAAGCGCCGAAGGCGAGATAGCGCCGCTTCAGTTGAGACAGCGGTGCAAGGTCCACCACCAGGCGCAACTCTCCCAGCGCCTTTTTCTTGACGGCGCCCCGGACGGCGGGCTGCGGTGTCTCGAAACCAAGTTCACCAAGGCTCCCGCTTGAGGAGATAACCGTTCCAATGGGCGTCCTTACAAGAATGCCATCTCCTTTCGGGGTGGTGATATTTTCTATCGCTCCCTTGGTTCCCTTCAGCGGAGGCAGAGTCTTGTAGGGCGCTACTTTGAGTTTTCCAGCGCTGCCCAGTGATTTGCCGTCGGCGTCCACCACCTGGACCCACAGGAGGCTTGAATCCGAATCCGCCATGCGCTGGGCGGTCTGCTTCAGCGCGGAGCGGTTGAACTGGATGTCGTAGCTTGATAGCTTTGCGACCATGATCCCCAGGTTCTTGTAGGACTCACGCATCTGGGACAGCGCCACGGAGCGAGACTGAAAGTAGAAGACGATGGCCAGCAGAAGAACGCCGAAAAGCATCAACCCCATCAGTGCAACAATGAGCTGGCGTTTTATACTGTTCTTCAAGTGGGCCGTGAGGCCGGAAAGCAATTTATTACTCATAGGTAACCGAAACCGATAGACTGGAGGGAACCTTGAGTCTCATGGCCTGGGCCGTTTTCTTATTCACGGCAAGAGAGAACTCTGCAGGTGTATCCATGGCGGCGGCGGGCGCCTTGTGGTTTAACAGAATATACTTAGTCACTTTGGCCGCCTGGTTTCCAATCGCGGCCGATGCCAGGAAAGAAGCGCACAACGCGCCCCTGGAGGCCAGAGAATTAGTAAGTGAAACAAGCATAATCCTGTTTTTGATACAGGTTGATATGAGGAATCTCAGCGCGTCGGGGTCGGCCGTCAAGGGGTCCGGCAGGATAAGAACCGCGTCAAACCGGCCAACCAGGGACTTGAATAGTGCGGGAAGCTTGGCCGGGTCGGAGACGGGCACCTCCTCTGCATGGAAACCGGCCGAGTTGAGCCCTTTCAGGAGTATCACAACGGTGGGAGTTGTTACGCTGGAGTGCATTACCACCAGGGACTTGGCCCTGCGTCGAAAGGCTTTGACGGCCGTGCGCAACATCGTGAAGGAACCGAAAGAGGCGATACCCACCATTTTTGGATCCTTCGTAAAACCTTCAACCTCCGGATAGTACACCATTGCGTAAACGATCCACACCTGCGGCATTGCCAGGCGAACCTGCTTTGTCGCGTAGGAACCGACGGTGTATACCAGCGAGGGCTGCTTGGCCTTGAGGGTGGAAAGTGCGGAGGAGTCGGCATTGCCCTCCTGTAGTTGCACGACCTGGGGTTGAAAATCCGGTAGTTGCAGTGCGTAAGCCATCTGCATGAAACCCGATTCAGCGTCTTTGTAAGCCGGCACCCCGGCCCTGGACACGATAAAGATCCCTCCGGCCCGGGTGTCAAAGGAAGCAAAAACGCAGGTAAAGAGGAACAAGGCCGAAACCAAAATCTTTAACCTCAGTACCATGGCAACCTCCCGATCTTCACCCACCACGATAGCACCACCTTCATTTAAGGTCAACGAGCACGCTTCGATGTTGCGAAACCATGACCATTCCCGGTGTTCCTTTCACCCTCCTCAAGTGTTTGCAGCGCGTTACGAGTACGGACACGCGGCTTCCCGTGGAAGCGCCGCAGTGGTTGGCCGCATAGTCCGCCGCTGCGTGCTCCACACTAAAGGGTAGCCTTTCCATGCGTTGTGGATTGCAGACTACGACGTGACATCCATGGTAATCCTCGGCGTGAAACCAGAAATCTCCGCCCCGGGCGATCCTGAAGGTGACCCAGTCGTTTCCGGCGGCGTTCTTTCCGGCGTAACCGCGAAAGTCTTGAGGAAGCGGCACGTTGGCGACCCCACGGGGCAAGGTTCGCCTTGGTTGACCGGCGCGAGCCGGGGACTTCTTCTTCAGAGGAGGATAGAGGACATCGAGGTCGCTCAACGAGTCTATGGTGCGTTCCTCCATCGCCGACGAGGCAATTTCATCGTCTATGGCTTCGAGGATCGGTCCCGTGGCTTTAAGCCGGGCCCTTCCCTTCTTAGCACGCTTGAAGAACCGCATGGCGTTTTCGAGAACGCTCTTGGCCGGATCGATGGTTATTTCAACCTCTCCAGGTGGATTCAGGGTGTAGTCGGTTACGTTAAGAGAGTGCAACCCCCTTTTCTTCAGGGCGCCGGAACCAATGAGCGCCTCGGCCCGCTCTTCGAGTTTGATCCATTCCTCTCCCTCCGCTTGTTCCTTCCGCACCTTTGAACGTCTGCGCTCCAGGGCCTTTCTCCTGCGCGTAAGGGCGCGCAGCCGTTCTTTGCGACCCCTGGCGACCAATCCATCCCGAAGCTCTTCGGGAGCGTCGTTGAAGAGGTACTCCCCGACGCCAACCACAGCCTTCGCCCGAACCTCGATCTTCCTCGGGGGCGGGGGCATCCAGAGTTCTCCCGGGGTGCCGTTTCTGAAGGGTCCCCGAAGCGTCCGGCCCGACCATAAAATCTTGCCGGTGTCATCCAGGAGAAAGGCGTTGGAGGAGCGACCGATAGCTTCCCACACGAGAGCCACGGCCAGGGAGCCTTCGAGCCCTAAACGCAGAATAGCTTCGTCTTTCACGGCTGAAATACCGGCGAGTCGCGCCCCCTTCAGGTGCGCTTTTAAGAACTCCTCCACCCGGCCACGCGGCCATTTCCACCGGCAGACGCCGACCGCGCCGCCCTGCGGCAGCCAGCAGAAGCCGAGAACGCGGCCTTCACCCACATCGACGCCCAGCGTCCACCGATCCGGCCGGTAGACCCTTCCTATCCTCCGGCCCGCGAGTTCGCTTGAAAGAACGTCCGCTATCACCGGCATTTCTACATGGATCATTGGAGCACTCTGAATCTACGCCTCTTTACCCGGTACTTAAGTTCCGCCAGGAGTGGGCGGAGGCGCCAGAAACGTCCTATGTAGAGTAAGGCGAAAACGGCGCCGCCGAGGTGAGCGAGGTGGGCAATGTTGCCTCCCGTCGGGCTGAATACGGAAAAATAGAGGGTGATGCCCATCCAGATGACTACCAGGACCCAAACCTTGATCGGAAGGACGAACCAAATAAGGACTTCGGTCTTCGGGAAGTATAAGGCATAAGCGACGAGTATGCCGTAGATGGCGCCGCTGGCGCCGATGATTACCATCGGACCATGAAGAAAGAGGGCAGCGGTGAGTCCTCCGGTGAGTGCCGCTCCGAAGTAGAGAAACAGAAAGCGCCCGCGTCCCATGAAAAGTTCCAGGTCGCCGCCGAAGAAGTACAGGGTCAGCATATTCCAGAAGATATGGCCGACGCCGCCGTGGAGGAAGGCGTAGGTCACCAGCGTGTACAGGCGAAAGGGGAGGACATGGCCCGGAACGAGGCCCAGCAGCATCGTCAGCGCTGGAAAAAACTTTTGAAGAAGGAATATCCCGATGTTGACGCCGATCAGCCAGCCTATGGTCTTTGTCCATCTCCCACCGAAGCGAATCTGTCGCTGCATAAACCCTCCAGCGCCTATTCTACCATCTAATCGAAGAATGTTTTGAAAAGGGCGAGGCCGGTCTTGGGTTTGTGTCGGCATGATAATAATTTGCCGGAGTTTGGTCGGGGCGGTTCAAACTCTGGTACACTTCATAAAGCGGGTTTAATGGGGTGACGAGGTCCATGCCATCGAAATATAGGGAGGAACAATGCTTTTTATGCTTTCCACGACTCCCGTAACGCCTTCTACGTGGGGCATATGGGATTTCCACAGTTGGTGGCCATGGCTTTCGGTCAGGCTCTTTCACACGGTCTTGTACGTGTTGGGCGCCTTGATCCTGAGCGTCGTATGGAAATATGTCCTGAAGCGCATCAATTCGGCGGCCCAGGACGATGATCCCGACACCCAGAACGAGTTGGAACGGCGCGTGGATACGGTTACCGCGATCTTGCGTCGAGTCGGAAACATCTTGCTGGCCATCACGACCGGCCTGATGATACTCGGCGATTTCGGCGTCAAGATAGGGCCCCTTCTGGCCGGTCTGGGCATCGCCGGCGTGGCTCTTGGCTTCGGGGCACAGTTCCTCGTTCGCGACATCATCAGCGGCTTCTTCATCGTTCTTGAAGACCAGTTTCGGGTTGGTGACGTGGTTACGATAGGCAGCTACAGCGGTTCGGTGGAGAAGATGTTTCTACGAACCACGCAGTTGCGATCCGTCTCCGGCGACCTTCACGTGATCCCCAACGGTAAAATAAGCGGCGTGACGAATCTGACGCGCCAGTGGTCCCGTGCCGTTCTAAACATTGGTGTCAGCTACTCCGCGAACCTCGACGACGTCTTCGAAGCTCTTAAGGAAGTTGGAAAACGCGCGGAGAAGGACGAGAGCGTCACCCCGTACCTCAAGGAGCCCTTTTCCGTCCTGGGTGTTACCGCACTCGGAGATTCGGCCGTTACCGTTCGAATGTGGGCGAAGGTTGAACCCATGCAGCAGTGGGCCATCGAACGATCGCTCCGCAAGCTCGCCAAGGAGGTTTTCGATGAGCGCAACATTGAGATTCCCTTCCCCCAAACCACCTTGAGCATAGAGAGCAACTTCGCCGAAATCCTGAAAAACAGGAATTGAGAAAATCCGGATACGGAAACGGTTTTACATTTGTTGCAGAAGAGGCCCGGTTGAAACCGGGCCCCTTAGTTTTTGGTAGCGGGGGAAGGATTCGAACCTTCGACCTCTGGGTTATGAGCCCAGCGAGCTACCGGACTGCTCCACCCCGCGCCAAGAGCACTACTTTACGCAAGTGGGGACCGAATGTCAACAAAGGGGCGCATCGTTACCTTGACCTCGGAGAGATTTTAAGGCACCTTAGGGGGAGTGAGTGATGGCCGCCAGGGTGGCGGACAGAATTGGAGGATTGACATGAAGCGTGACAGCCTTTTAATGTTGGTGGCCGGTATTGTACTGGGCGCCGTTCTTTCCTTTGTTGCCACGCGTCAATACTACGCGGGTAAGAAACTCCAGGCCGTCGCAGCTCCTGCCGCAAAACCCTCCTTCGATAAGTCGCAACACCAGGCAATGATAGCCAGGATCATGGCTTACATTGCGGACCATCCCAATGATGTGCAAAAGAGAACCATGCTGGCAAACATCTTCTACGACAAAGGCGACTTCGATAAAGCCGCGCCTCTCTATGAACAGGTTCTAAAGCTCACGCCAAGAGACACCAACGTGATGGTTGACCTGGGGACCTGCTACCGCAGGCTGGGCCGGGCGGACGACGCGCTCGCCCTCTACGATAAAGCCTTGGAGGTGGAACCCAACAAGAAGCAAGCCCTCTTCAACAAGGCCGTTGTGTACGCCTTCGACAAAAAGGACAAGGCCAGGGCGCTCAAAACAGTGGATCTCCTGAGAAAAGATTACCCTGATGAACCGGCGGTAAAAACGCTCAGGGACCAGATAGAAAGAGAGAAGTAGGAAGCGATCATGACAATGATGGAAGAAAGAGAAGAACTGGTTGCCTTTGCAAGAAAACTGGACGAAAAAGGTTTCGTAGCGGCCGCCGACGGCAACCTATCGTTGCGGCGTTTGGATGGTGGGTTCCTCTCAACCCCGACGGCCACTCCGAAGGCTGAATTGCGGGCGGAACTTATAGCCGAGTTGGACACGGAGGGGCGCCCCATTAAGGGCAAACCATCCAGCGAGTGGCCGCTGCACATGGCCTTGTACAAAATGAGGAGAAACATTGGCGCCGTCGTTCACGCCCACCCCCCATTCGCGACGGCCCTCGCTTGCTCCGGCCACGCCATGGACAGCCCCTTCCTCTCTGAAACCGTCATCTCCCTGGGAACGGTTCCGCTGGTTCCATTCGTCCTGCCTTCAACGGGAGAACTCGCCGAAAAGGTCGCGGAGGCGATGAAGGATCACCAAGCCGTACTTCTGGCCAACCACGGAGTGGTTACGGTGGGGCCCGACATTCGTACAGCCTACTACCACCTTGAGACGCTCGAGCAGACCGCCCGGATATTTCTCTACTCGGAGTTGCTCGGAGGTCGCAACCCCCTGCCCGAAGCGTCGGTAAGACGCCTTAAAGACGTGGGCTCGACCTTCGCCCTCGCTTCACTGCCGTCTCCGGCTTGTAAAGACTGTCCCGTAGCCGCCGGCGAAGGCGGCGCCTATTTCAGCGATGAAGAACTCGTTCGAATGCTCGCCGAATATGGTGAGGCTTTACGGGGATGGTTGAAATCGGATAAAATAGTTAACTGATTTCCTGAGGAGGGATCTATGGCAGACTACGGAGAGGCTCTGGGCATGATCGAGACCAAGGGTCTCGTGGCGATGATTGAGGCCTCGGACGCCATGGTTAAGGCCGCAAAAGTAACGCTGGTAGGATGGGAGAAGGTTGGCGGTGCTTACGTGACGGCTATCGTCCGGGGAGACGTGGCCGCGGTTAAGGCGGCTACGGACGCCGGGGCTTCAGCGGCCCGGAAGGTGGGTGAACTCGTCTCGGTACACGTCATTCCGAGGCCCCACAGCTCTCTCGAGGATACTCTGCCCATCGGCCATTCCAGCGCCAACGACTGACCCATGCGACTCGGTAAGGTGGTGGGCACGGTGGTGGCCACCAGGAAAGATTCACGTCTTATCGGCGTGAAGTTGCTGGTAGTATCTTCGCTTACTCCGGAGATGGAACCCGACGGGCGCTACGAAGTCGCGGTGGATACCGTTCAGGCTGGTTTTGGCGACACGGTCCTCTTCTGCACCGGCTCTTCGGCACGGATGACGGAGCGAACAAAGGATACGCCGGTCGACGCGACGATCGTGGGGATCGTAGACACGGTAGCGTTGGACTGAGTAATGAACGTTGGTAAGGTTTCCGGCAGTCTGGTCAGCAGCGCCAAGGATCCGAAACTCATCGGCCGCAAGATTTTACTCGTACGCCCGCTCAACGAACGCGAAGAGCCTTTCTTCGCCATAGACGCCGTAGGCACCGGCGCCGGCGAAGTAGTGATCTACATCAAGGGAAGGGAAGCTTCCTATGCCTTCCTTCCGGACCTTGTTCCCTGCGATGCGGCGATAATTGCCATAGTCGACGAGCTGAACGAGGAGTTGCCGTGATAATCGCCAGGGTGGTGGGCAACGCGGTCTGTACCGTCAAGCATAGAAAGTACCAGGGTCAAAAACTCTTGCAGGTGCAATGCCTCAGCCTCGAACGCGGACCCATGGGACTGCCCTTTACCGCGATAGATCTTGTTGACTCCGGTGAAGGCGACGAAGTGCTCGTATGTCGCGAAGGCAAAAGCGCCATGGACGCCGTCGGCCTCGGCTACAATCCTGTGAACGCCGTCATACTCGGCGTCGTGGATGGTGTGAACCTTCCATCCTCCAGGGAGAACCCATGGACTCAAGAGTGAGGAACATTGCGGGCAAAGCGCTCAGGAGGTTGGAGGCGGAGAAAAGACAGGACTCCCCCTTTAAGGATCTTTCATCGTCGCGACTCCACCGGTACTTAATGGTGGGGAGTCTCTCCCTCGCCCAGCTCGCGCGACTCGCCGATCTGCGAGGAGGGGATCCCGTAGTGGATGAGGTAATATCGGAGTTAAAAGCAAGTAGGCCGGTATACCTGGACCGGTCGACGATAGAGAAAGGATTGCGCCTGCGCGAATATCCCGCCCTCGCCCGCGAAGAGCTGAATCGATGGTTTTCCAGGATCGCGGACCGAGGCGTAACCCTCACCGACGCTCAAGACGCCCCTCCATCGCGATCGGCAACCGAAAGCGCTCCTTACAATGCCCCACCGGCGTTTCAATCTACGAGCCCGGAACGCGAAATACTTTGCGACATCCTCGGCGAAGCCTGCCCGGAAGGCCACCCCTGCCTGCTGGAACCCGGCCAACCCTGCTGCGGCTCCGGTCGCTGCAAAAGCCTTGGTTTCTAGGAGGCTGCAAGTTTATAAGTATCCCTGAATCCACCACCCCCGGTTCACCTTACCTGGACGAGGGGCGAGAGAACCGATCCCGAGAATCCGCTTGTTCTTGGCAGGAAGAGGAGCATCAGGCGGACTTGCAAGATTGCATTGCCGGTCACTTCTTTTGACTGCCCGGGGATTACCAGAAAGGGAATCCTGGCGGTATCGCCGGGAAGGGAGTCCTGTAATCTTACCTCCGATGCAATTGGCGTTATCTTCCCCTCGGCGTTGACGACTTCCAGGTAGGCGAAGGGATCAGCGGCTTGTACTTCTGCCACTGCACCGGCGGGGAGGACAAGTTCACCCTTCCATGGACCAAGTGGTTCTCCCGCCTTCTCAGGGGAAAGCCCCTTGATCCTAATCAAGGCCATCAGGTGTAGGGACCGGAGTTTCCTGCGCAGCACGTCCCGATAGCGTATCCATGCTTGGGGCTTCTTGCCGTAGTAGTATGAAGGAGTGTAGTTGTTCAGTGCTTCCGTTATGGCCGCCAATGCCTTTTCATAATCTGCGAGTCCCTGTGGCCCGTAGATTTTGTAGAGTTTCAGCTCTATCCAAGAGTAGGTCGCCTTGTTCACCTTCAGCAGCGCCGCCGCCTTTTCCCAGTAGGCGGCTCTTTGCTCAATGGGCGCATATGGTGTCGCTTCAGGTGCACGCAAAAGGATGGCACTGGCAGAGCCTTGCCTGGCAAAAAACAGGGCTTCTCCGCCCCTTCGTTCAAGCCAGGTCAGGAGGTCCTGGCCTGAGGAGGCGATCCGGGCAGGAAGCTCCTTGGCTAGAGCGCCCAGCGTTTGAGTCGCCGCGTAAGACCGCATTTGGGGATTTTTCGTATCCTTCATTATTCCGATCCAGAAGGGAGCGACTTTGGGCCCTCCGATATTGGTCAACTGGGTTGCGATGCGCAGGCAATCGCCGTTGTTATTCTTGCAGTGAGCGTGGTAGTAGGCCGCGATGTCGTCGAAGGTGTCAGGCGACGCGATCATCCCCGTAAATACCGCGGCGCTAGAGTTGAATCCATCGCGGGAAGCATTGTGCCTGAAAAAAGTCACCACTTCCTGCTTGTCGTGTACGGCCTCGGCTTGGTTGGCTGTCACCCGTATGATGTTAGCGTAGGGTTGGGGGGGAGGCTTTTCGAAGCGTTGCACAAGAGCATGCCATAATCGCTCGTCGCGTAGTCTTCCTCCTGCCGCGGTTAAAGCTATATTCAGAATGGGACCGACGGGAGCTTTCTCGATCATTTTTACAACATAGGGTATTGTGCGTGGGTCAAGATATACGCTGGTAAGCACTTCGAAGGCGTCAATGCCCACCTTGCTATTCAGGGAATATTTTTTGAAGAGGCCGAAGAGAGGTTCCACGGCCCTGGGATCCTCAGTTCTTGCGAGATACCAGATCGCCTCATGCTGAATGCAACCATTCGAAGAACGCAGTCCTTTCAGCAGAAGAGGAACATAGTTTTTCAACCGCTCAACCCATGCTCTTTGCTCTGCCGGCGTCTGGTCATCAATAGGGCTGAAAGGTTTCAAGTCCTCTTTGATCAGTGCGACGAAACCGGGATCATTACTTAGGTAAAGGATAAACCCACGCGCACCCATACGGCAATTGCCGGCCGTCATGGCGCCTGGAGGATAAGGTGGTAGATGCTGCTTTCTCAGACTGCCTGGAAGCGGGGGCGGAAGTGGAGGCAGAAGTGGCGGCGCGATTACTCCTCCAGGATTGATGATTTTTTGGTGGCCTTGCGCAAAGGTGACGGCAGGTAACGCGCAAAACAAGAGAACCAAGGAGAACCGTAAAAGGGCATGACACCATTTCCGTGAGTTAAGACTCATTCCGCCCATCCTTCCTTCCGGGCCCAGGCAAGCCAGTTGTTGAGCATCTTCTCTCGTACACCGCACCGTGCGAGGGTGGGATCACCGAAGTCCACATGGGCATACCGGACGAGACGACCGTGGAAGGATTCCCCATGATAGCCGGAGCGTTGCCATGGATTAGTAAAATTGCCCTCCGCAAAACGGTAAAAGGTCGTAAACAGGAGACGTTTCGTGGCTTTCGGGTCTATCTGCCACAGGAGATCCAGGTTCTCCCACGGATCGGATTCGGCGGATGTGAACAAGTCCCACGGGGATTCTCTGCCGTGGATGTTCCACCATCTCAAAAGCGCGTTGTGGCACATAAGGCTCGGGGTGCCATTGTAGCCCAAACACGTGAGCCCCGGGAATTGCTGCTTCAGCGTCCGGGCGGTCCACCAGACCTTGGGTCCACCCGGATTAGAGAGCAGAAAACGGATATGGTCCTCAATAACGCTTTTTGCCCGCTTTCCTGGTTGCTCTCTTCGGTGTTTTGCCCACCAACTCTTCCAGTCGTCGAGGGCGCCCGGCTGAAGCTTTTGGACCTTTTTAGGAAGTACAAACCTATCGATCGGTTGAGGTCCGACTCTTAAAGTAATTTTGGACAGTACTCCAATAAGCCTAAGACGAGCGCCTTCGAGGGTTTGCGAATCGCCGGCGGCAGCAAGGAGTGCATCGATATCCTCGCGGGATCGATAGTGGGTGAGAGCCGATGCCGCCGCTGGCGCCAGCGGCCCATCCCGGGCAGCAAGCGCTAACAGCAATGGTCTGGCTTCAGGGGGATGCCAATCCCCCAAGGTGACGACGGCGAGGGCCGCAGTAGCGGCGTCTTGATCTGTCACCAGCGTAAGCACCTCCGGGAGGGTGGTCTTCATTTCAAAGGTGTTGACGCCAAGAAGACCCACCCGGCGGAGAACCGGGGCTCGATTAACCAGGAGCGGTGGGAAGAGCGCCGAACTTTCCCTCCGACAAAAAACCTGAAGCATATTGAGGGCCTCGGCCCGTTGCCTGGAATTCCCGGTCCTTGCATCTTTCTTGAAAACGGCGAGTGCATCAGGATCGCGGAACATTTTCCAGAGCGCCAGAGCGGCTGCGTAACGGACTCTCGCTTCAGGAGAGACTAGGCAGGCCCTGATCTCCGGTTCGAACTCAGGACCTGCTTTCCGGATGAAAATATCCGAGGGCGTGCTTACGGCGAGATGCGACGTGTATCCTCCGACCACCCCGTATGCAAAATCAACGGCCATCTTCATTTTTGGGGAAGGGTGCGCCAGATCGGACACAAGCTTATTGAAGTAAGCTGTGCGCGCCTCTTTGAGTATGCCGTCGATCCAAGCCGAATCCTGCCGGGTCAAGGCCGGCGGGGAGAGAGCAGGCTCACCGGTGGAGACGGAAAGTCGGGCCAGGTTCGCTTCGATCCATGCCTCTTCTTTGCCTGGATTCGGGGAGGATGCGCTTATGTTTCGATAAATGGGATTCTTGGCGACGAGCATACGGGCCTGGGTACGCACTGTTTTCGAAGGGGCCGCCAGGATATGAAGCATTTCCAACAGGTCTTTCTCGTTGGGGTGAAAGCCTCGCATAGTCAAAAAAGCAGTGGCAAAGCCCTTCACATCCGGGATGCCGGATTCAGCCACACTCCGGATCAATGTTTTCCTGAGTGCCCCGGCTATGGACGGTCGCGTGGGCAGAGTGATGGGGAACACTATGTGGTTTCCGCAGGGCCCCGGCGCCGTTTTGCCGGGACGCGAGTTCCGCAACGCCCCAAGCAGCGGGTACCCCAGGCTTTCATTGAACCACGGTAACCCCTTATATCGGGCGAAGAGTTGCCGCAACTCCCGCGCACGCCGGTCGCGCCCCCATAACACCATTTCCAGCGCCTCTTTTTCACCCAGGGGTTTTTTCGAACTTCGCACTTTAAGCCAGGCGGCGTCCCAATCCTGGCGGTCCGAAAGGTAGAGTAGAAGCTTTCTCGCGGAACCCGAGCCGTTCGGGTTGGCCGCGGGCGGACCACCCTCTTGAGGGCTTCGCCCCAGCCAATTTCTCAGCTTGGCTTTACATGCCGCGGCGATTGCAGGCGGCATTGTCTCTCGGAAACTTTTGTTGTACACCAGCGGCCCCGCGAGGTCTGCGAGCGCTGAGGCCGGACGGGGGTCCATCAGTGCGAGCGTGAAGTAGTCCGGGAGATCTTTGTAAACCTTTTCGCGGATCAGGGCCTGGAGTTGGCACCGCCGCAAGAGCCCCACATCAACGGCGGACAGGTTAAACAGCGGACCTGTCTTTCCTTGTCCCCGCAAATCCGCGTATTTCAGGGGGGTCTTGCGCCTATTCAGCTCGCAGTAGACGGGCCAGAACCACTCTTTGGGGTTGTTGATGAGGAGGCCATAGAGCGAGTTCTTGTTGAGTTGCGGCAGCACTTGGCCCACCCCGCTCTTGTCGATGGCGATGGCGGAAATGTTTTTGATGCCCTGCCAGTATTCGAGGATGAGGCGCTGTAGGCTTTCGATGGTTCCAGGCACTTTGGCCGCCACCAGGGACTTCGTGGCGTAACCCTCGATCCCCGGGTGCGGGTCTCTGAGCAACTCGATCAGGTACGGAACATCTACCGGTTCGGCCTTGACGATCAACCACAAGTGGGGCGGTTTTTGGGAAAGGCCCACTTTGATTCCGAGGGGAACGGACTCTCTCGTTCCCGCTCTGAAGAGCAGGGACATCTTTTTTAAGTCACCCAGTCTCCCCCAAGCCGGGTCCCGCCACGGTTTGGCTTTTCCGATTCCAGTAAGAAAATCATATGGGAAGCCGTACCTGCCGCTCCAGAGGAGAGTTATCCTCTTCTTCCGCCAGACACTTGCGAACGGGAGCGGTACCTTTAAATCCCGGTTAAAGACCAAAAGGGCGTTGGAGAGTACCATGGCATTTCCACTCCGGAGGCCCATCTCGACACAGGCGACCGCTTGAGGGGACTTGTCGCGCATGAGGCCGATAGCGTTCAGAAGAGCCACTTGAACATCCGGGGATGTATCAGCTGCCAAGGCGTCCCGGGCGACCGAATACCGGGGAGAATCCACCAGGGCGAGTCCATGGATCGCCGCCGCCCGTTCCGCCGGTGACCCCGTGGCGGAAAGCTCTACAAGACCTGCTTCGTAGTTGACAAGCGCCTGCTCGAAAATCGGCTGCGAAGATTGGGCGGACACGACCAGCGGCCCCAGACAGAGCAATACCGCCGCCGTAGATCGAATGAGCGCGTAAAAGTTTCTCAGGAGCCAATTCATAAACACCCTCTCTCACGAATAACAACATAATTGTAGTGGGGTTTCCCACTGAATACAAGAAGCAAGAATTACCCGAATTCCGCGATGGGTGTGAAAGAAGCACCCAGGCGGAGCATTGGAAGCAAAATCGAAAGGGTTGGTTGAGGTTACGAGTGGTTAGAGCGGCATGGGAACGACGAACCCACGTTTCCGTCATCCCCGGGACACCGGAAACACGGGGTCACATCTTGCATTCCAGCAATCAAGCTCATCTTAAACAGTTGATCGCGTTTTCCACAGGGTAAAGGAGTGTCAAACCCCC
>CAZIBS010000042.1:0-19881 GCA_964537405.1 uncultured Thermoanaerobaculia bacterium
GACTCCCTTCCTTGTACTCTTTCCAATACTCCTGCCATATCTCTTTCACTCTCTTCCCAGCCATCTTCAGTCTTATTCCTCCTTGGGTAAGATTTCAGACGGCGCGATTCGCACTATTGAACCTTTACGCCGGATAGGGCATAATTACTTCATGGCTACTCTGATCTATACCGGCCTCTTCGAAAAAGATCCCCCTTGCCTGGAGAAGGATCTTTTTGCGAAGATGGCGCCGACGCATGAAGGGTTGCGCCGCGCCGTTCTCTCCCTGTCCCACCTTGAAAGCCACCCCTTCCACTACCTGCCTCCCTCCGTGGAAGTAATCCACGAAGTGCGGCGTCGCGCAAGGAGACTTAGACGTGAAGCCGAGGTACTGGTGGTCGCCGGTATCGGCGGCTCCTCGCTGGGAGGCAGGGTGCTATGCGCCGGAACGGGGAGCAAGGTGGTCTTCATTGAGGGGATAGATCCCGAAATGACCCCGGCCAGGCTGGCCGGGATTCCGTGGGAGAAAGCAGCCATCAATATAATTTCCAAGTCGGGAGGAACCCTTGAAACCCTCGTAAACTCGGGTTTAGCCCTCGAAGCATTAAAAAGCGCCGTTCCCGACCGTTGGCGAAGCCGCGTTGTTCTTACGGCGTCCCCCGGTGACGGACGCCTCCAGCAATGGGCCGGGGAGGAGAACATCCCTCTTCTGGAAGTACCGGCGGCCGTTGGCGGCCGTTACTCGGTACTGACGGCGGTTGGGTTGTTACCCGCGGCCTTCGACGGTATAGACCCCTCCGCGCTTGCCGCCGGCGCAAAGCGCGGCGCCGACAAGGCTCTCCTCCTCCAGGGCGCCGGGAACCCGGCTCTCGCCCTCGCAACGCTGCTCGTAAGCCTCTACACGAAGGGGCTCACGGAGGTTGACCTTATCGGGTACGGCAGTCGCGCCTATGCTTTCGCCCGTTGGGTCCAACAACTCTGGGCGGAATCCCTGGGCAGGAGGATAGGCGGAAGCTCGACCCATCGCGTCGGTCCGACGCCCCTTGCCTGCATGGGAAGCGAGGACCAGCACTCCCTCCTTCAGCTCTTCGTTGACGGCCCGCCTCGCCGATGGGTTCTGACCATCACCCGGGAACACCCGGGAAGCGTTCTCTCCGAGGAGACGAAGGCTTTTGCCGGCCTGCCAGCGGGTGTCCGCACCACCGGGGCAATTCAAAAGGCCTTGTGGAAAGGAACCATGCGGGCGCTGGAAGAGGCCGCGGTTCCAGTGGTCCACTACGACCTTGAAGGGGGCGGCGCCTCCGATCTCGGCGAGGCCTTCTTCGTCTTCCAAGCCGCGACGCTCTACGCCGCCGCCCTACTGGAAATAGACCCCTTCGGCCAGCCCGGCGTCGAGGCGGGAAAGCGTTTTACGCGCGAATTGCTGCGCTGATTTCCGCCGGAGACGAAACTTGCTGAAAATCAGGTGCGAGCCAAGCTCAACGCACCGGCGAGCCTACACGGTCCGGGGTTCGCTTAAATACCTTCGTTTTGAAGTTCATCTACAACCCTGGAGAAAACGGAGTAGAGCTTGGTGTGATTTTTTATGCCCTGTTCGAGAATCTTATCCAGGGTCTTAACGTCTTTCTTGGAAACGGTAAGATTCGCTCCTAAAATAAAGGCGGAGTTTGTGTCCATCGTTGACAGATCGGCGGAGACGTAGGCGACAAACATCCTCCTCCTGATTTCGGGAGGGAGAGCGCTGATTTCCTGGAGAATTTCATAACCGCCTTCCGGATTTTCCGGAAAAGCATGATCGACTGTTACCAATTCGTACCTGTTCTTTCTAAGTGCAGCCAGCGCCTTCGCCATGTCCGGAGCCACGTCGACTTTGTAACCCAACTTTCCAATCGCCTCCGAGATGGTATCTTGAAAAAAACCTTCATCATCGCAAACGAGGGCTCTTCCAGCGCCATATTCGTCCTGGCCGTTTTCTCCATTAGCCTCCGAGTGAACCTTCACACCGAGATTTTTCAAAACTTCGGCGGTGATTTCTTGCTTCAGTCTGAGCCACTGGGGAGATCCATGGGCGGGGAGCTGGATACCGTTCTCATCGATATTCTCAGCTAGATCATTTTTCGGTGGTTGCCGACTCTTATCCGGTTCCTTCGGCTTGTGTTCAGCGAGCGCCTTGGCCACCTTTATCTGCGTGCCGCAGGAGGGACATTTCAACAAAACAGGTTTATCGGGAAGTGTTGCCTCGTCGAGCGAAAACCGTTTTCGGCAAGATCCACAGACGACGTACATCGCTACTCCAACAGGTCTTTTATATCCACACCGTCATCTCCACCAAGCGAAGGCAGATTAAGCGGTGTTTTAACCGCTTCACTATCCTTAAATGTCGCCCCAGCTTCCGCCTCTCCGCCTTCCCCGTTCTTGCCATCCTTCCCGGTAGCGGAAATCCCGGAGATCATCAGAGAAAGGTTGGGGGCATTTGTAGCATAGGAAAGAGCGACGTCTTTTGAAATGGTCCCTTCTCGCCAGAGACGCTCAAGCTCTTTGTCAAAGCTCTGCATACCATCAAGAAAACCATCGTTTATGGCGTCCAGGAGGGTCTTGCCCTCGCCTTCTCCGTTCTGAATATATTCGCGTGTTCTTTCGCTGGATCGTAGAATCTCGCAGACCGCCTTCCTTCCGACCCCGTCCTTGATAGGTACCAGTCTTTGAGAAATGATCCACTTGAAGGTCTGCGAGAAGCGAGTGCGAATCTGCTGCTCCTCGTTCTTTGGAAAAACGCCAACTATTCGATCCACGGTCTTGCTGGCATCAATGGTATGAAGTGTTGAAAGGACCAAGTGGCCGGTCTCCGCCGCTTCCAGCGCAATCTCCATCGTTTCCATATCACGCATTTCACCAACCAGAATCACCTTCGGCGCCTGTCGGAGGGCTGCCCTTAAAGCGAGCGAGAAGGTCGGGACATCCGCCCCTAGTTCACGCTGGTTGATGGTAGCTTTCTTGTGCCGGTGAAGGTACTCTATCGGATCTTCAATGGTAACGATGTGGTAAGCTTTGTCCGTATTGATCTTGTCTATGATAGCCGCCAGAGTCGTCGATTTTCCGTTGCCGGTAGGCCCCGCTACGATAACTATCCCGTTGCGCTCCTCGGCTACCTTGTTAATCTGTTCCGGCAACCCCATTTCGGCGATTGTGGGAACTCCGTTTGGAATCACCCTCAGCACGATGCTGAGCGTGCCTCTCTGGGAAAAGATATTCACGCGAAAGCGTGTCTTCCCGGGGATGGAGTGTGACAGGTCCACGGAACCGTACTTCAGAAGAGTTCTGATAAGATGCCGGTCGTTACGCATCAGGTGAATCGCGATCTGCTCGGTCTGATAGGGAGAGAGCCTGTTCAGCCCTTTTATGGGAACTTCTTTCAAAAGTCCGTTGACCTCGACCTGCGGGGGTTTGCCTACGGAGAAGTTAAGGTCGCTGACCTGCGACGACACGGCCAGCATGAATTCGAGGAGAGCGTCTACCTGGTTTTTCACTACCAACTCCGAACCAATAACCGCATTTTACTCCCCCCTTTACCATCCGTAGAGAATGCCCCGAATGCCGCGCGATTGCAAGTCGCGCGCTGAACCCCCAATCCAGCGATGGTTGATCCGGATAGCCGCACAAGGCCCAACAGGCCAGGTATCCGGGAGAATGACGTTTCACTCATCAAGGGATTGGGGGCCTTCGGGCCGGAGGCCGGGAAGGCGCCAAGGGCGAGGTGGGGCCTCGGCGGGCCGTGCTGCTACTCGCTTCACTTGCCGGACTGACGATACGAGAGAACACGGTGGGATGAAACTTGACGGGCTTGGGTTTCGTATGATTAAAGTTGTATTTTAGCCGTTACGTGGCTATGGTACGTAGTTACGCAAAGGAGGGCTTTATGCGCAAGTTAATGGTAATGGTCGCTACACTCGTGCTGCTGTTCGCTACGGTCTGCCTGGCGGCGAC
The DNA here is from genome assembly GCA_964537405.1 of uncultured Thermoanaerobaculia bacterium. Taxonomy (GTDB): domain Bacteria; phylum Acidobacteriota; class UBA4820; order UBA4820; family DSQY01; genus CAVRTJ01. Next base: position 3,964 of record CAZIBS010000042.1, read on the forward strand.
CGCCCCACCCCTGTTGCTTCGGGAACCGACGCTCTCCAAAAGGCAAATCGCTTTTAGCTGCGGGGGCGACATCTGGATCGTGAACCGTGACGGCGGCAACGCCCATTGCCTGGTAACGGGCACGGGACTGGAAGGCCGTCCCGTTTTTTCGCCGGACGGTTCCATGGTGGCCTACACGGGAGACTACAACGGCAACTACGACGTCTACGTCGTCCCCGCCGACGGCGGCGAGCCCCGGCGGCTGACCTGGAACCCGGCTACCGACGTGGCCGTAGGCTGGAGCCCCGACGGCAAGGACGTGCTTTTTCGGTCGCACAGGGACAGCCCCAACGATTCGGACCTCCTCTTCCTGATGCCTCTCAAGGGAGGACTTCCTACTGAATTGCCGTTGTCCATGGCCGAGGACGGCAGCTTCTCGCCCGACGCCTCGCGCATCGCGTACAACCCCATTTTCCAGTGGGAACCGGATTGGCGGGATTACCGGGGCGGGCAGACCACGCGCATCTGGATCGCACGGCTCTCCGACTCGAGCGTGGTCAAGGTGCCCCATGAGAACGCCAACGATCGTGAACCCATGTGGGTCGGCGACACGGTCTATTTCCTGTCCGACCGCAGTGGCCCGGCGACGCTCTTCGCCTACGACACAAAGAGCGGCGCCGTGACGAAACTGATCGATAATAAGGGCTATGACATCGATTCCGCCTCCGCCGGTCCCGGCGCCATCGTCTACTCGCAGATGGGCAAGCTCTATCTGTTCAATATCGCAACGAAGACGATCACGCCCGTGCACGTACGCGTGGCCGGCGACATGCCCCAGGTGCGCCCCCACTTCGAGAAGGTGGCCAAGCAGATCGAGAACGCCGACATATCGCCCACGGGCGCTCGGGCTGTCTTCGAGGCCCACGGGGACATCCTCACCGTGCCGGCCAAGAAGGGCAGTATTCGCGACATCACTTCCACGCCAGGCGTCATGGAGCGCGACCCCGCCTGGTCGCCGAACGGCAAGTGGATCGCCTATTTCTCAGACGCAACCGGTGAGTACGCACTCTACATCCGCGGCCAGGACGGGCTCAAACCCGCCCGCAGGATCGGCCTCGGAAAACCCCCGTCATTCTTCTACTCCCCGACTTGGTCGCCGGACAGCAAGAAGATCGCCTACAGTGACAAGCGCCTCAACCTCTGGGTCGTGGACCTGGACCATCCCACGCCGGTTAAGGTGGATACGGACCTTTACGACACGCCGATGTACGAGTTCGACCAGGCATGGTCGCCCGACAGCAGGTGGCTCACCTACACCAAGCAACTGTCCAACCACCTGCACGCTGTTTTCGTCTATTCGCTGGCCACGCACAAAGCCACGCAGGTTACGGACGGCATGAGCGATTGCCTCTACCCCGTCTTCGACCGCAGCGGCAAGTACCTCTTCTTCACCGCCAGCACCGACACGGGCCTCTCCGCCGGGTGGCTGGATATGACCAGCGAGGCTCACCCGGTGACTCGAAGCGTGTACGTCGCGGTCCTCAGAGCCGACCTGCCTTTGCCCCTTGCGCCCCGGAGCGACGAGGAAAAGGTGAAAAAACCGGATAAGGGCACGGCAAAGCGGCCGGAGAAGGCCGGAGAAAAAGGTAAGGGCAAGGCCGCCGGGAAGACGCCGGATGTCCGCATCGACTTCAATGGAATCCTTCAGCGTACGCTTGCCCTACCCATTGCGGCGGCTAACTATGCGGATCTCTTCTCCGGAAAGGCCGGCCGGCTCTTCCTGGTGGAAGCGCCCATCGTCTCCGTGAACGGGGGGCCGGCGCCGCTGACGGTAAAGAGGTTCAACCTCAAGAAACGAAAGACCAAAAAGCTGCTCGGCGGCGTCAGTGACTTTGTTCTGTCCTCAAACGGCAACAAGATGCTTTATCAGCAAAACGGCGGCTGGTTCATCGCGAAGACCACCGGTAAACCCAAGCCTGGTGAGGGCAAGATCGACACGTCCGACATGCGGGTTTACGTGGTGCCGCGGGAGGAGTGGAGACAGATGTACCGCGAAGTCTGGCGCATTGAGCGCGACTTCTTCTGCGATCCCCACTTCCACGGCCTCGACCTCAACGCGGCGGAAAAGACCTTCGCGCCCTACCTCAATGGCATTGCGAGTCGCAACGACCTTTCCTTCCTCTTCCGACGGATGCTTTCATACATGTCCGTAGGCCACATGTTCGTGCGGGGCGGCACCGAGCCCGAGGTCAAGAAAGTGAGCGTAGGTCTTCTCGGCGCTGACTATTCCGTAGACCACGGCCGTTACCGGTTCGCCAAGATTTATAGCGGAGAGAACTGGAACCCGAAACTGGAAGCACCCCTCACCCAGCCGGGCGTGCACGTCAAGAAGGGTGAATACCTTCTGGCCGTGAACGGCCGCAACCTCACCGCCTCCGACAACCTCTACAGTTTTTTCATGAATACCGCCGGCAAACAGGTCGTGATCAAGGTCGGGCCCAAGCCCGACGGGTCCGGTTCTCGCGACGTCACGGTGGTGCCGGTGAAGAGCGGGTTCGCGCTGCGCCACGAAGACTGGGTCGAGGCCAACCGTCGGAAGGTCGACGAAATGAGCGACGGCAAGCTGGCCTACGTTTACCTACCGAACACGGCAGAGGGCGGTTTCGCCAATTTCAACCGTTACTACTTCGCACAGGCAGGCAAGGAAGGCGCCGTCATCGACGAGCGGTACAACCACGGCGGCCAACTGGCCGATTACATCATCGACTACCTGAACCGGGCCCCCATGAGTCGCGTGACGACGCGCGAGGGAAAGGACTACACCGAGCCCACCGAGGCCATCTACGGTCCCAAGGTCATGATCATCAACCAGTTCTCGGGATCCGGCGGCGACGCCATGCCCTGGTACTTCCGCAAAGCCGGCATCGGGCCCCTCGTCGGCGTCAGGACCTGGGGCGGACTCGTGGGCATCGGCGGGTACCCCCCACTCATGGACGGCGGCACGGTAACGGCACCGAGTTGGGCCATTTACGGCCTCAATGGTAAATGGGACGTCGAGAACCACGGCATCGCCCCCGATATCAAGGTCTGGCAGAACCCAAAGCTCGTGCGGGAGGGCCACGATCCCCAACTCGAAAAGGCCGTTGAGGTGCTAATGCGGAAGCTCAAGGCACACCCCGAGCCCCACTACAAGCGCCCGGCCTACCCGGATTACCACCCGGTACTGCCGCCCCCGGGCTCCTGACCTTCCGGCGCATCGGAGCTGCACGAAGAGGGGAACCGCTCACCAGAGCGGTCCCCCTCGCTTTGTCTCTTCAGCCCGACCCTTTTTTCGCCCCTGCCTAAATCCGCCACCTAAACCGGGATTCGCCCGTCCTTGACAAGATTCGTTGGAGGGGCTACATTCATATCGTTACATCGTCATTAGACGATATAACGGAAGGAGCAGGAAATGCTGGAACCGGTGGAAAGGCTCTTCAAAGCGGTATCCGACAAGACGAGGCTCAGGATTCTTTGCCTCCTGGAAGAGGGCCCACTGTGTGTCTGCCAGGTGGTTTCGGTGCTCGGTCTCTCCCAATCCACGGTGAGCAAGCACTTGGCTATTCTGAAAAACGCGGGCTTTGTGGTGGACGAGAAGCGTGGAAGGTGGTCCTACTACGAACTCTGCAAAGCCAGGGGCGCGTCGCGGGGTTCGGAGGTTCTCACCCTGGTTCTCGCCGCCGGGAAAGGTGACGGATTGGTGAAAAAGGATCGTCGCAGACTCCACCGCGATCTCTTGAAGGCCGGGAAGAGGGGAATGCCCATGTGTAGCGTTTTAACGAGGAGCAAAGGGTGAGTGGTAAAACGGGTCGCCGCCTCTCCTTTCTCGATCGCTACCTTACGCTCTGGATTTTCCTGGCCATGGGGACGGGCGTGGGACTCGGCGCGCTATTCCCGGGCGTGCAGGGCTTCATCCGTCATTTCCAGGTAGGGACCACCAACCTGCCTATAGCCGTCGGTCTTATCCTGATGATGTACCCACCCCTGGCCAAGGTAAAGTACGAGGAACTCGGGGACGTTTTCAAGGACTGGAAAATCCTGGGGCTCTCTCTCGTCCAGAACTGGATCGTCGGACCCGTTCTAATGTTTGTACTGGCCGTCGTCTTTCTGCGCGGTCATCCCGCGTACATGGTGGGCGTTATCATGATCGGCCTGGCCCGGTGCATAGCCATGGTGATCGTATGGAATGAACTCGCCAAGGGCGACTCGGAATACGCCGCCGGCCTCGTGGCTTTTAACAGTATCTTCCAGGTGCTCTTCTACAGCGTCTACGCATGGCTTTTCATTACGATTCTGCCACCCCTGCTGGGAATGAAGGGCTACGTTGTCCACGCGGGCATGGGGCAGATCGCGGAGAGCGTTTTCATCTACCTGGGCATCCCTTTCTTCGCGGGGATGCTCACCCGGCTGATCCTGGTTAAAGCCAAGGGCAAGACCTGGTACCACACCGGGTTCATACCCAAGATAAGCCCCATCACCTTGATTGCGCTCCTCTTCACCATCGTGGTAATGTTCAGCCTCAAGGGAAAAATGATCGTCCACATCCCGCTCGACGTGGTCCGCATCGCCATACCGCTGCTCCTCTACTTCATTGTCATGTTCTTCGTCAGCTTCTGGATGAGCCGGAAGGCCGGCGCTTCCTATCCTCAAACCGCGACCCTCTCCTTCACGGCGGCGAGCAACAATTTCGAGCTGGCCATTGCCGTGGCGGTGGCGGTTTTCGGCATCAATTCCGGCGAAGCCTTCGCCGCGGTCATCGGGCCGCTGGTGGAAGTCCCCGTCCTCATCGGTCTTGTGAACGTCTCCCTTTCTTTCAAGGAGCGATTCTACGGGGCCGACCCATCGGAGAGAGCGCCGTGACCGAAGAAAAAAAGCGTGTCCTCATCCTCTGCACCGGCAACTCCTGCCGCTCACAGATGGCGGAGGGGTGGGTTCGCCACGACCTCGGCGACCAAGTGGAAGTCTTCTCCGCCGGCACTATGCCCTCCGGCGTTCACCCCCTCGCCGTCAGGGTTATGGCGGAAGCCGGCATAGACGTGTCCACCCATCGCAGCAAATCGCTTTCGGAGTTCTGGGGGGAAGACTTTGACTTGGTGGTTACCGTCTGCGATGCGGCAAGGCAGGTGTGTCCTTCCTTTCCCGGCGCTGCGAAACAGGTCCACGAATCGATCGCCGATCCCGTCATCTACGGCGTGGAGGGAGATATAGCACTCCGAAAGTTCAGGGATTCGAGGGACCTCATCCGCGAACGCGTCGTGGATCGTGTAAAGCAGGAACTCAAACTGGCGTAAAGCCAAATTCCCCGGGCATGTAAGGAATCCCGAGGATATAAAAAAGGAGGAATTGATGAACGATACGATCAAGAAGGCCGTGCGAAACCACTATGCGGCGATTGCCAAAACCACGTCGCCGTGCTGTGCCCCCGCGGTTTCCGCGTGCGGCTGTTGCGGACCATCGCGCGAACCCATCAGCCTGCAGATCGGGTATACCGAACAGGACCTCAAGACCGTTCCCGAAGGCGCAGACCTGGGCCTGGGGTGCGGCAATCCCGTGGCCCTTGCTTCCCTGAAGAAAGGCGAGGTGGTGGTGGACCTGGGTTCCGGCGCCGGCTTCGACTGCTTTCTCGCGGCCCGAAAGGTGGGCCCCGAAGGCCTCGTCATCGGCGTGGATATGACCGACGAAATGCTATTCAAGGCGAGGGAAAACGCCCGGAAGGGCGGTTTTGCCAACGTCGAATTCCGCCTTGGAGAAATTGAGCACCTCCCCGTTGCCGACCGGTCGGCGGACGCGGTAATCTCCAACTGCGTCATCAACCTCTCCACCGACAAGCCCGGAGTGTTCAAGGAGGCCCTGCGTGTTTTGAAACCCGGCGGGCGCCTGATGGTGTCGGACCTCGTGCTGCTTCGCCCCCTACCGGAAACCATCCGCCATTCCCTGAAAGCTTACGCGGAATGCATAGCGGGCGCGTGGTTGAAAGAGGAGTATCTGGCCGCCATTTCGGATGCCGGGTTTGGGGACGTCACCGTGGAAGGAGAGGCGGTCTACCCCATTGTGCCCTCCCGGCCCGACGCGTCGGATACGGCCTCTCCGGTGCTTTCCAAGGTGTTCCCGGAAGACCTGCGCGCGGCCGCCGAGGCGATCGTCAGTCTCAAGGTCCGGGCCCTGAAACCGATCGGGCCGGCGTAGAAACGGGCAAAGATGATGCTCGCGCAACGCGGAAGGCAAGATTGTTTCGGCCATTGCTCGGAAAATGGGGACGAAGCGGGCCTTTCCGGACCTGAAGACTGCGGGTATCCAAGCGCAGTTCCTCGTGGCCAACATGGTGCTTTCCGCGGAGCAAGCCTCGAATCCCTTCCTTCAGCGGTGCCGCGCCATGCAGCAACGCCACCTCGTTGAGGCCCACCACCGCTTCGGCCTGCCCCTACTCATCCTTCCAAACAGGGATGTGGAACCCAAATGTCTTGTCGCGCTTGAAGAGTTGGGAGGCGCTATGGATCGTGTAAAAAAGCAGTTAAATATAGTGCACCCCCACACTCTAAAGCAGGAGGATCAGCTTATCATTGGTTCTTCTGAGTTTCAGGGAGAGGTCTGCAGTCAGGTTGCGGTAAAGTTTGATCCTTAGGGATTCGCTGTAACCCAGCAGGGTTTGAAAGGCGTCGTTGTCGAATTCAAGGAGTTCTCCATCGGAGAGAGCGGCGACGTTTGCCGAACGAGGCCCCCCATCTATCATAGCCAGTTCGCCGAAGATGGCGTTCGGCTCGAAAGTGGCAAGCGCCTTCTTCACGCCGTCCTCGTCGTGGTAGGCGTGGAAGGTTCCGGACTTGATCACGAAGAGGGAATGGCCATCTTCGCCTTCGCGGACCACCAACTCGCCTTTCTTGAAGAAGCTGTGTTTAAGCAACTTGGAAACCTGTATCAGTTCAAGGCTGTCCAGGTTATGGAATAGGGTCATCTTTTTTAGGACTGCCACGTTCTCCACGAAATCCTCCCCTTTGCAATTGGAAGCTCACCATCAGCATGGTAACGGTGCGGCCCGGAGCGTTGCCGCTGCTTCCGTCCGGCACGCCACGGCTACAATTCTATCCCAGTCTATCCCATAGCGCGCATGGAATCAACGGGCCTTTTCTTCCCTAATTCCGCGATTGAAACGCCCGCGCCTTCCTGGCCTTCGGCCCGAAGACCCCCAATCCTTTGATGAGTGAAACGTCATTCTCCCGGGTACCCGGCCTGTTGGGCCTTGTGCGGCTGTCCGCATCAACCATCGCGGGATTGGGGTTCTTGCCTCCGTTGTTTTTCACTCCCGGAGCAAGGTTCTTCTTGAAGAAGGCGAGGATGCGCCTGAAGAGGTCGATACGAGCCTCGCGTCCCTTGATGCCGTGGCTCATGCGTGGATAATAGGCCTCCTCGCAGCTTTTCCCTGCCTTGTAGAGGGCGTCCATTAACAGTGCGCTGTTTTGGAAGTGAACGTTGTTGTCGACGAGTCCCTGGGCTTCGCCCAGTATGCCGTGAAGGTCTCCGAGGAAGTAGACGGGTGAGCTGTTCCTGTAGCCGTCGGGATTCCCGGAGGGCAGCTTGAGGTATCGTTCGGTGTAGCAAGTGTCGTAACTCTTCCAATCAACGACGGGCGCCACGGCGAAGCCGCACCGGAAGACGGTGGAGTGGGTAAGAGCGTAGAGGGTCATGAAGCCGCCGTAGCTCCAGCCCCAGATGCCGATGCGGCCGGGATCCACGTAGGACAGCTTCTTTAGAAAGGCCACTCCGGCGAGCTGGTCTTCGAGTTCGGTCCTGCCAAAACGTTTGAAAAGAACGTCTTCAAAGGCTTTTCCCCTTCCGGCTGAACCACGGCCGTCCAGGGTGAAGTAGACGAAGCCGGCCTGGGCGAAGAGCTGGTCTATCGGCGCCCAGCGCCCGTTCCAGCGGTTTTGTACCAGTTGGTAACCGGGACCTTGATAGACTTCGACGATAGCCGGGTAACGTTTCCCTCTCTCGAAATCGGCCGGCTTGATAATAGAACAGTGAAGAAGTGTTCCATCGTCGGCCCTGATGGTGGTGAAGACCGGTTTTGAGAAACCGTACTCCGCCAATTCGGGAGAGGGGTTGGAGGCTATCGTGGTGTGGCGGCCGCTGGGGATATCGATAACCGATACGACGTCCGGGGCCGAAACGCGGGAGTAAGCGTCCACGTACCGCAAACCATTCCTGGTAAATATCGCTTGGTGCCAACCGGCGCCTACGGAAATGCATTGGATGCTTTTTCCGTTGAGGCTCACGCGCAAGATTTGGCGTCCCAGCGGACTTTCCCTGTTGCAGCTTACGTAGGCGCACCCGTTTGCTTCGTCGACGGCGAGAAGGTTGTCGACAACCCACCTTCCACGGGTAAGTTGAAGGGGCGCAATGCCGCCGACGGTACTGCAAAGGTAGAGGTGGCTGAACCCGTCGCGTTCGCTGAGCCAAAGAAAGCGTTTTCCATCCCGCAGAAAATGGGGTTTCCCGAGAACATTTACCCACGTTTTTGAGCGCTCGTTGAGGAGCGTTCGCGTAGTTTTCCGTCGCAAATCGTAGAGGTAGAGCTTCAGCCTGGTTTGGAGACGGTTGAGGATTTCGTAGGCTACGCCGGAAGAATCGGGCAGCCAACTGACGCGGGGAAGGTATCCCTCTCCCGAAACGGCGCCGGGAACCGGTAGATCCTTGCCCGTCTTAAGGTCCGCAACGTGCAGGGATACAACCGGGTTCTTCTCCCCGGCTTTGGGATAGAACTGCGCCTTTACCACCGGGGTTCGCTCGGTTTCGTCCACGATGGGATAGGTTGGTACGCCGCTTTCGTTGAAACGTAGGTACGCAATGCGTTGTCCGTCCGGTGACCACCAGAAGGCCGTTTTGAGGTCCAGTTCCTCGGCGTAGAGCCAGTCGGGCGAAGCGCACGAGATAAGAGGGGTGTCTCCGCGTGCAACGATGTGCGTAGCGCCGCTTTCGGCGTTCACCGTTTGCAGATTCCCCTTGGAAACGAAGGCTAAAGTGGATCCGTCGGGAGACCAGCTCCACTGCCCGGCGTGGGTGGTGGGGCCGGTAAGCCTCTTCAGTGTCGCCCTCTTGATGTTCCAAAGGAAAGCCCCGTTTCTGAGGGGAAGCAGGATAGAAGCGCCATCCGGCGACGGCAGGTAGTTCTTGAAGGAATATGGACCGGCCGCGCCCGTCGAACCGGCGGCGATTTTGGCGTAAGCCTTTCGGAAGACAGCCTGGTCAAGGGCGACGTGCTCTTTGCCGGTAGCGGTGTCCATGACCATGAGGGTGGAAAAGTCTCCTTCAATGTTATCCCTGGAGTCGAAGAAGTAAAGACTTCGTTGGTTGGGGGCCCATTTTAACCGGGCAGGCACGTGTCCCCCGAAGGCGTGAGGTTCAAGCGCCCTTTCCACGGTAAGTTCCTTGTGTGGAGTGCGTGCCCGGGCAACAACACAAGGTAAAGACAGTACGAAAAAGACAATAAAAAGAAAAGAAATACGTCTGTGCATGGTTCTGCTCCTTGCCCGTGCAGCGGCCCCCGGCAGGCCTGGCTGCATTGTACTCCATACGGACGCGACTCCCCAATCCAGCGATGGTTGGGTAGCGGCGCAAGACCCAACGGTCCGGGTGCAAGGAGAAAATGATGTCTCACTCCAAGGGGTTGGGGGCCTTCGGGCCGAAGGCCGGGAAGGCGCCGGGGGTGGGGACCTTAGCGGGCTTTGCCCGCCTGACCGCGCGGGCGGGCCCGGCACGCAGACAGGTGGGGCGGGGAGGGAATGGCCCTCCACGCTTTCGGGAAATACTTCTTTTCCCGGGAGAAGCACCCTCGATTCGAAGGTACGGGCGTTTCAATCACGGATTTTGGGCGACTACGAACGATCGCGCTCCGCCGGGCAATGGGGTATACTTTCGGCTACCGTCTTCGTAGTAAGCGGCGATAACCCTCAGGGAGGCCCACGATGACCGAGACTTACAAACTGTTTCTCGAAAGATGGCGTACCATCCACGACCTTGAAAAGGTTCAGGAGTTGTTGGATTGGGACCAACAGGTAGTAATGCCGCGTAAGGGTGCGGAGCAGAGAGGCAACCAGCAGGCCGCCCTTGCGGGACTCGTACACGACAGGATCACAGATCCGGAATTGGGCGAACTCATGGATTCCCTGGCGGCAAAGGGAACTCCGAACGAGGATGGGGCGGCCGACCTCCGGGAAGCCGCCCGGGAGCGGGAGAGAACCATGAAAATTCCCCGGCGCCTCGTGAAGGAACGTGCGCGCACTATTGCCATGGCGCAGGCTGCATGGGCGCAAGCAAAGGCCGCGGACGACTTCGAGAGCTTCCAGCCATACCTTGAGAAGGTTCTTAGCCTGACGAGGGAGATGGCGCAAGCCATCGGAACGCCCAATCCCTACGACGCCCTCCTGGACGAGTTTGAACCCGGAATGACGGAGAGCGCCTTAAAGACCCTCTTCGGGGATTTGAAAGGACGGCTGCTCCCGTTGCTGGACAAGATCAAGGGGGCGACGAAACCACCAGGCGAGGCGCCTGTAAAGCGATGCTTTTCCAGGGACAGGCAGGAAGTCTTCTGCCGCGTGATAGCGAAAGATATGGGGTACGATTTTGAGGCCGGGCGCTTGGATGTTTCGGTTCATCCCTTTACCGCCGGGACTTTTCGGGACGTAAGGATAACGACCAGATACGACGAAAATTTCCTGAACACGGCCCTCTTCGGTGTTATGCACGAGGCCGGCCACGCTCTCTACGAGCAGGGCCTGGATCCGGAACGGTACCGTAATCCCTCCGGCCCGTCTTCCTCTCTGGGCATCCACGAATCCCAATCGCGTTTCTGGGAAAACCTCATCGGTCGCTCAAGAGCCTTCTGGGTGTACTACTACCCCAAACTCAGGCAAGCTTTCCCCGACGTTCTGGACGATGTTTCTCTCGACGCTTTTTACGGCGCCATCAACGTTTGCCGTCCTTCGCTCATACGCGTGGAAGCCGACGAGGTCACCTATAACCTGCATATTATTATGAGGTTTGAACTTGAGAGCGCGCTCCTTGCCGGTACGCTGGAGGCCCGGGACCTGCCGGAAGCGTGGAATACAAAATCACAGGAACTGTTGGGAATCAAAGCTGGTTCCAACGCCAGGGGCGTGTTGCAGGACGTACACTGGTCGGCTGGATACATCGGCTATTTTCCAACCTACGCGCTGGGGAACCTCTACGGCGCCCAGTTCATGGAAACGCTCAGGCAGGATATTCCCGACCTGGACTCGCGTTTGGAACGGGGAGAACTCCTACCGGTCAAGGAATGGTTGAATAACAGGATACACGTACATGGGAGGCGCTACCCGGCCCCGGAATTGTGCAGAAGGGTTACCGGTAAAGAACTCGGGGCCGTATCCTCCATCGCTTATTTGACGCGAAAGTTCGGCGAGATATACGGCTTTTAGGAACTCGCTTGATTCCACCATCTACGAAGGATGGGCAAATCCCGGCCTGCAGCACGCTATGTGCAATGTTTCTGTTTACCCCGGGGTACGATAAGAAAACTGCCGTTCACCCAGGCTATATCGTTTTCAAAGCAACTTGTCTGGATAAGGGGTTGGTTAAGCAAGGTCGTCAGGGTCCCGGAGTCGCCCACGCCGTCCATGCCCTTCGACCTGACACCGAAGCTTTGAGCATCCGGCGTTACGGCGTACTCATAACTGTGGTTCCACGGATCCGGGTTGGGAACATCCTTAATATAGTAAGGCGCCAGCTCGCCGAAGCCGATCACCGTACGTGAATCCGTCCAGGAGGTGTTCCCCGCCGGATACCGATTTAAGTCGATGGCGTAAGAGTTGCAAGCCGTGGCCATGCCCTTGATCTCACCCATGGCGCGTTTCTGCTTCGCCTTTTGGATGGCGCTTAACAGGTTCGGGATAGCGATGGTCACGATTATTCCGATGATGGCAACGACGATTAGAAGCTCTATCAGCGTAAAACCGTGAGTCCTTTTCATTGCAAGAACCCCTTCTAAGGACAGTGGAATATGCAAGAAACGTGCTAGATGGTTAAGCGGACGGTAAAACAGACGGCGGAATCGGTCTGACAAATAGTGTCGTCACCGTGCGCCGTTTTACGGCAGTACGCCCCAATCCCGCGATGGTTGATCCAGGTCGGCCGGGATAGACTCTGCCATCCATGGTTTTGCGCCTATGGTGCTTTACTATCAAGGGATTGGAGGCCTTCGGGCCGAAAGCCGGGAAGGCGCTTAGGGCGGGGAGAGAATGGCCCTCCCCGCTCCAGGAGATGCTCTTTCCCCGGGAGAAGCGCCCGAGATTCGAAGGCGCGGGCGTTTCAATCGCGGAATTCGGGGTACGAGGATCGAAAAAAAGATGCGCCGCAAAAGTGGTATGCTAAAAGTGGTATAGTCTTTACCGAGGGAATTCAATAGGAGGTTGCCGTGAAGATCGTTGTTTTAGGCGCAGGCCGGGTTGGAAGCGCGATAATCAGGGACTTGGCCGTGGAAAGCGACTTTGAAGTGACCGCCGTGGACCTGTCGCGGAGCAACTTGGATAGGCTCGGCAAGGTTGCCGGAGTCAAACTAATGGAGGCGGACCTCTCCTCCGGGGAAGAGGTTGCCCGAGTCGTCTCACCGGCCGGCCTGGTGGTCGGCGCGGTACCGGGAAGCATGGGTTTCAGGGTCTTGAAGACCGTTCTGGAGTGTGGAAAACCCGCCGTGGATATTTCTTTCTTCGAAGAGGATCCCTTCATTCTCGATGATCTGGCTCGTGAGAAAGGCGTGGTTGCGGCCGTCGATTGCGGCGTGGCGCCCGGCTGCGCGAACATAATCGCCGGTTACCTCTCGACCATTCTCGACGAAATGGATCGCCTGGAATACTTCGTGGGAGGATTGCCGGTGGTGAGGACCCTTCCCTATGAGTACAAAGCCGTCTTTTCACCTTCCGACGTGATTGAGGAGTACACAAGGCCGGCTCGCTACGTTGCCGGGGGAAAGGTCAAAACCCTACCGGCGCTTTCTGAAGTGGAACTCATGGACTTTGGGGAGGTAGGAACACTGGAAGCCTTCAACAGCGATGGTCTCAGGACGCTGCTACACACCCTGAAGTCGACCGACATGAAAGAAAAAACCCTGAGGTACCCGGGCCACGTGGAGAGAGTAAAGCTTCTCAGGGACACCGGTTTCTTCGGCAAGGGACCGATAGACGTGCGCGGAGCCATGGTCAGGCCCCTTGACCTAACCGCAAAGCTCCTTTTTCCCATGTGGAAGTTGTGCGACGGAGACGAGGATCTTACGGTCATGCGAATCAAAGTAACGGGGAAAAAGGACGGGCATCGCGTTCACTACACTTATGACCTGCTCGATCATTATGATAGGGCTACGGGAACGACCTCTATGGCCAGAACCACCGGTTATACCTGCACCGCCGTGGTGAGGTTGGTGGCCGGGGGCCTATTCTCCCGTCCGGGAATAGCCCCGCCGGAGTTGATAGGGAAGGAAGATGGTTGCTACCTCTTCGTAATGCAGGAGCTGGCGAAGAGGGGGGTGGTCTTCAAAGAAACGGTTACGTGAAGTATCTTTGCACGGAAGCTTGCATCCCCGATTCCACTCCACCTTGCTCAGCGATGAGAAGAGATTCCGATGCGACTCGAAGAGAGCCTCTTCGACGAGGTCCTTGGTGCATCTGATAGCGGGAGGCGTACCCCTTTGGGGCTCCTTCTCCGCTTCGCTTCCGGACGGGATCTTGTCCTGCTGCTCATTCGGAAGCCTCTCGCCCCGAATCATCCAAACCAACCATCAACCCGACGGATGCCACTCCCCTGAAACCTTCTCTCTCTACCCCAAACCGTGCATAAATTCTCGTGAAGAGCCCTGCGGGGAAATGGATATCCCTTGACACATGCAATCACGCAATCCCCTAATCCCGTCTTGGCCCTCGTCGCCTCACCATCAGTTGACCATGATTACAATGGTTCGTTCAGCTTTGAACTTGTCTTTGTTGAGCAGCTTGACTTGGCCTTCCGCGCCGTCCGAGAGAACGGCGGCTATATAATCTACCCCGGCCTTGAAAGAGGTCTCGGGAGCCACCTTGATTCGGCTTATGGTTGGGACTCCGGCTTCCTTGGCGGTGAACTTGATGATATCGCCCGAGCGCAAGTCAAGGTGATCGGGAAAGGAGGCCGTGTCGAACTTCGTGATGCGCGCACGGCCGTACCACGGATCCTTGACGAGACCGGATGAAATCAGGGCCTTGCGTTCACCGATCTTATAGAAAACGGAGTTGAGTTTGGCCGTGAGTTCCTTGGAGAGGTTGTGCATATCCTCGAGCCGTTTTAACTGGTCTTCGCGTTCGCCCTTCAGCACGGCTACTTGCTTGTTGAGTTGGTCTCGGCGCGTCTGGAGGTCGGAGACCTGTTCGAGCAGCGTCGTCTTCTCCTTGGCCAGGATGTCGCGCTGCGAGATCGCTTGGTTCTTCGCGTTTACCAGCTTCTTCTTTGCTCTTCGTATCACTCCGTATGGGCTCACGGAGGCGCCGCCTTGCGTAACGAAGGTTCCGTAAACGCCGTTGTCGTAGAAGTTCCACACCTTGAATCCCGGAACCAGTTCATCCATGAGGTTGACGCGAAGAACCAGTTTCCTGGCCGTTGCCGGGTCCAAACCCTTCTCCTTGGTGAGAAAGTTCATTGCGATATTGAACTGTCGGTCGCCGCGACGAACGATTACGGCCGACGGCAGCGTTTTTTCAAGGTTCTGTACTTGAACCTTGAGGCCCTCCACTTCCTTCTGCTTGTTCAGGATGTCTCTGATGAGGTCTTTGTAGCCGATGCCCTTCTCGCTCTTCAACCTCTTTTCAAGCTCACCCTTCTGCTCCACAGTCAGGTTTTTTCCCACCAGTTCGGCGGCGTTTTTGCCGCCCTGCTGGGCGTACTGCTGGAGCAGGGCGTTCATCTTGGTTTGCCTGGCGTCGATATCCTGCTCAATCCTGGCGATCTTCTGGGCGGTGGCCATGTCCTTGCTAACCTGTGGGGACTGTTTCTTGCAGCCGAAGGCGACCAACAGGAGCGCCACCGTAAGTACGATGCTTAACTTTCTTGTCATTTTGCCTCCTCCTATGGTTAGACCGTAACAATATCGCAAGCGGGCGTATAAATCAAACCGGCGAAGGCAACAATGCAGATTAACCTTGTCCCGCCGCACCTACCTGCGCCTGCCTGTCGCATCGGCGACGCAGGCAGACCGCGATTGCGCGCAACGCGGTAAACAGGCGAATCCCGGTTTAGGTGGTTGATTCAGGGCAACCTGAATCCACCGCCTGAGTTATCCAGAGTGGGAGAGAAGTGTTTTGGGGGCTATTTTTGGCGTTAATTCCCGGGCAGTGGACAAGGTCAGGTCATTGGAGGCTCCTTTTGATGGTTTCGGGCTTCTTTTCGTGCGTTTCGGACCCTTTTTTTGGCAGGCTTTTGCCGGGTGTGTTTCATGGGGTCATCCTTATACTCCCGCGGCGCTGATGGTTCACGCCGACGCCGGGGGTCCGGGGCTCGCGATGCGCTCTCGGAGTTCTTGAAACCAAACGAGCAATGGCGAGTGTTTTGCCAGTGTGATCCACAACCGGCCTCCGCGCTCCATGACGCTCCCGGCCTTGTGAATCAACGAAAACCTGACCGCCTTCATGCGACGGCTTCCCCATCCGTCATTCCGGCTTGTCCGGAATCCGACGGCGCACCCCCAAACCGTCATTCCGGCTTGTCCGGAATCGGACGGAAAATCAAATTCATTCACAGGGAGGAAAAGAGGACGGGAGGGAGGGCGAAGGAAAAGGCAAAACCAACCCGACTCCCGACCGTCATTCTAGGTCCTGGTCTCGCTTCGCTTGCCAGGATTTCAGCTTGTCCGGA
>CAZIBS010000043.1:0-19715 GCA_964537405.1 uncultured Thermoanaerobaculia bacterium
GATTCCATGCCACTCAACTCAATTCAGCCGATTATCGAGACCGTGCAACAGGCTCTAATGATATCTAAGTTCTCTCCGCCGTCCTCGGTTAGGGAGCATTTCGGAAACCCGCTTCTTGATTCTCAATCTCTACGCTTTTTATTGCGTATGTAAGAGGGGGTCTGGTAGGTTTCGTAGTCCTTTTCGTCCTTCGAGTCCGGCGTGGGGTTAAACTCCTCGGCTGCGGCGAAGAGACCGTCGCTATCGAGTTTTCCCCTGAGATAACCGCCGGGAATTGCTCCCACGGGTTTCTTAAAGGGCGCCTCCGACGCTTGTTTAACGCCAAAGGCGCCTGCGTTTGTATTCGTTGGCCTGCTTTTCATGGCGCCCGCCCTCTTTGCCGTACTCCCTACGGTCCTGTCAAAGGCCGATGCCACCACTGTTACCCTTATATCGTCGTCGAGATTTGTATCAATGCTGGTTCCGGCAATGAGTTCGATGGCTTGGTGGGCCTGCTCATTCATAAAATCTAAGGCGGATTGGAACTCATGCAGCTTAATGCTATCCTTACTGCCTCCTGCAAGGTGGAGTAGAACCTTGCCGGCTCCCTCCATGGAGGAATCTTCGAGAAGTGGATTATTCGCCGCCTGCTGCGTAGCGGTCATACAGCGGTCCGCGCCGGAGGCGGACCCCATACCCATGATCGCGAAGCCACCCGATGAGAGTACCGACCGAACGTCCTGGAAGTCGAGGTTGATGAGTCCGGGGAAAGCGATGAGGTCGGAGATTCCCTGGACGCCCTGCCTGAGTACGTCGTCGGCCGTTTTGAATGCGCCCTCCAGGCTTATATCCTCCGGTAGGGTAGCTAGAAGTTTGTCGTTTGGGATAACGATAAGCGTTGCGGCTGCCTCGCTAAGCTGATCGAGGCCCAGGGCGGCGTTATCGCCCCGCTTCCTGCCCTCGCATTCAAAGGGTTTTGTGACTACGGCAACGGTAATGGCGTTTGTCTGGGCGGCGGCAAGGGACGCTATAACCGGTGCCGCGCCGGTTCCGGTGCCGCCTCCCATGCCGGCTGTAATGAAGATGAGATCGGTGTCTTCCATCTGCTTCAATATGGCTTCGGTGTCGTCCAGGGCGGCCTTCTGGCCGCGCTCGGGATCGCCGCCGGTGCCCAAACCACGCGAATCGCGCTGACCGATCTGCAGTTTAACGGGCGCCAAGGACTTTTCCAGATCCTGGAAGTCGGTATTGACGGCCACAAAATCCACGCCTTTCAGACCAGCTTCGATCATGCGATTGACGGCGTTTCCTCCGGCGCCGCCGACGCCGAAGACCTTGATGCTTATCTTGTTTGCGTCCGATAGCCCAACATCCTTGCACGTGCTTATGAAACTGAAGTCATCCTTGTGTTCCATTGCTTGCCTCCTTTCCGTTAGACTCAAAGCAGAGACCGCCTCCGGAGCGACCTCTACACCGATTCCTTTAACTTGGACCAGAACCTTTTTAATAAACCGCCGGTGTTGCCGCCCCCGCTTAATGTGCTTTCACGCTGGGCGCCGTAGAGCGTCAGTCCGACAGCGGTGGAGAAGATCGGAGATGCTACTAAATTCGTCAAGCCATGGATACCGATGGGCTCCCCTACTCTGACCTGGTGTTCGAAGATGCCCGAAGCGATCTCCTGGAGACCCGCCAGCCCGGCGCCCCCGCCCGTCAACACCAGGCCGGCGTTGATCGACTTGTCCAGTCCTACCTTCCTTACCTCTTCGTAAAGAAGTTGGAAAAGTTCCTCGGCCCGGCTTTGCAGTAATTCTGCGATGCGGGAACGCGGTATCATGCTGGTTTGGTTCCCCATGACGGACGGTACATCGACCACGTCGTCTTCCTCTATGAGGCTTGCAAGGGCGCAACCGTACTTCTTTTTTACAATCTCCGCATTCTTGATGCTGGTTCTGAGACCGACAGCCAAGTCGTTGGTAAAGTGCTCGCCACCGATGGGAATGACTTGAGTGTGCCAGATGGCGCCCCTTTCCAGTACGGCTATACCGGTGGTGCCATGGCCGATGTCAACCAAACATACGCCCATCTCCTTTTCGTCGGCCGTTAAGACGGCTGTAGCGTCCGCTATGAGAGACAGGACCGGTTCGGCGACCGTCATGCCGCATTTGTTTACTACCTTGGCGATGTTCTGCAGGCACGTGATCGTACCGGTAATTATATGGACGTTGACTTCCAGGCGGCTGCCGCGCATACCCAAAGGCTGTGTTATACCGTCTTGGTTGTCCACGATGTACTCCTGCGGAAGCGTATGAAAGATCTGTTGGTCCTGCGGAAAGCTGATAGTCCTGGAGCCGTCGAGGACCCGTTGAATGTCCTCCGTGTTGATGTCCCGGTCCCGGCTCGTAACGGCTACCACTCCCCGGCTGTTGAATCCCCTAACGTGGCAGCCGCCGACGCTCACGTAGGCCCGGTCCAATGACCTGCATCCGGACATCAGTTCGGCTTCGCTGATTGAAGACCTGAGACACTCCTCGACTTCATCCAGGTTGGCTATTATGCCGCGGCGAACGCCCACGGCCTCGATTTTTCCGATACCGGTTATCTCCAGTTCACCGTTTTCACGGAGCGTTCCTACAACCGTAAGAATCTTGGAGGTTCCTATGTCAATTCCAACCACGTGGCGCGAATTCCTAGCCATTTTCCCCTCCCATCCGGCTGGAAACGTTCACTGCTCCGGGGACGGTAGAAGTAAACACGACCCGTCCCCGCCACCTGAGGTCCATCGTCCTCGTTGGGGGATTGTGAGTTTCCGCCCATTTTCTTGCTTCCCGGTATTTTTTAAATTCCCCGGATAGGTCTCCGGCCCTGACAATGAGCCTCCACCCGTTCCTGGTAAGCAACACGAATGTGCGTTCACTGCCGCTTCCTTCAATCGTTTTTATTCTGCGCGAAAGTCCGAGTGCCAGCAGTCGGACGACAAGTTTCTGCACATCCCCGTTTCCTGCCTCTGCTCCCGATCCGAGTTCAAAGGCGCACGTGGTTCCCGGAGCCGCCTTCCAGCATCCGCCGCGACCGTCTATTTCGACGGCGCCGCCTGGAGTCCCTACGGCGGCTATTCCTTTGCGTTCTTCCACCGTGACGATTAATGTGTCGGGAAGGTGCCTCGTGCAGACGAAACCCCGTATCCACGGAAACACCCGAAGGCGTCCCGATATTGCGGAGGGCGCCAGCTTCAGTAGACTTCTTCCTCTTATATCCTGTAGGGCTGACAGCAAGGGCGCCGCCGGATGGTGAACTAGGCCGACTATGATTATGTTTCTTATGGTAAATACACCGTCAGAGCGAAGAAGGTTCCAGCCGGAGTGCCCGAAGAGCGTGATACCCGCAAGCGACGCCATAAGGATGGACCACCTCAAGAGCCTCCTGAGAATGCGCTTCCGTTTCCTCAAGCCGCCCAATGGCGTGGTGGGAAACCAAGTGCCACCCTCTGAGTATGGGCGGAGAACCATGTCACGCTTCTTCACAACCATACCTCCGTTTCATATTCAAGGGGGCGCCCGGCCCCTCCGGCTGCGCTCCTCGCCTCCTCGCATAGGTCGTAGGCGTCCTTGAAGGTTGCGCCGCCGTAGTTCACCAGAAAGTTAGCGTGGAGTTCCGAAAACCCGGCCGCTCCTCTCTTCCTGCCCTTGAAACCAAGACTCTCAAGAATCCGGCCCGCGTAATCTCCCTCGGGATTCCTGAAGACCGACCCGGTAGTCGCAACACCCCGCGGTTGCGTGCGCGCTCTTGTTTCGTCGGCGTCTTTATAAAGAGCCGTTAAGCGGTCGCCTTCACCCGGGACAAGGGACAATTTTATTGCTCTTACGACTGAATCGCCTGGAATGTTGCTTTGCCTGTAACCGAAGGTAAAGGCGGATGCCGGCCGGCGGATGAGGCCCTTCCGGGGTTCGAAGAGGGTAACTTCGTCAAGAACCGCCGCAATTTCGCAGTTGAAGGCGCCGGCGTTCATGCAAACGGCCCCACCCACCGAACCAGGGATTCCGCCCAATCCTTCAAGGCCCTTGAACCCCCTGCGAACGCTCTCAGAGACCAAGGCCGGCAGCGGCACGTCGGCGTCGGTGATGGCGTCGTTTCCTTCCCAGCGCACACGTCCTCCGAGGCCCTTCAAGTGAACGATACCGAAGGGAAGAGGGGTGTCGGCGGCAAGAACGTTGCTGCCTCCTCCCAGCACCTTGAAAGGCAGGTCTTCCTCCCATAACAGGGGAAGGATTTCTTCAGCGACTTCCCACGAATAGGGTCGAAGGTAGAAGGGAAGCATTCCCCCTACTCCGAACACCAGGTGCGGAGCAAGGGGTTCATTTCTCTTGAAGAGACAATTCAGCTCTCGTGCAACCTTCTCCAGGCGGTCAATATCCACGGCATTTCTCCAGTAGACCCAGGAGTTCATTTCCAACGCTGGTAATCGTTCCCGCGCCGAGGGTAATAACCACGTCGCCCGGTATAAGTTCGGGAACAACGAACCCGGCCATGTCCCCGATCTTGGGACAGAGCCTCGCGCGACCGCCCCCTTCTCCATTGATGCGCCTCACCAAATCCTCGGAATTGACGGATGGAAGCGGAGACTCTCCGGCCGAATAGATCTCCGATATGACGACTTCGTCCGCTGACGCGAGGACCCTGGCAAAATCCTCTTTAAAGACGGCTAGTCGCGTGTAGCGATGGGGCTGAAAGAGGACGATAATTCTTCCGTTGCCCGCTATCTTTCCGGCGGCTTTCAGCGTAGCGGCGATCTCCGTGGGATGGTGGCCATAGTCATCCACGACCCGCACGCCCCTCCGTTCCCCCTTGAGTTCAAAACGTCTGTCGACACCGGGAAAGTCAGCCATGCTCTTTGAAATGCTTTCGAAGGGAACTCCCAGTTCACAACCCACCGTAAGCGCGATAAGGGCGTTCATTGCGTTGTGGCGGCCAACCTGGCGGAGCTTGACCGTGCCGAGAAGGCGTTCCCCGGCGTAAAAATCGAAGGCTTCGCCGTATCCTTCAGGCGGAGCAACGAGTGCCGCCCTGAAGTTGGAATCCTTCTCCATGCCGCAGGTGACAACCCGGCGGCGGAAGTGCGGCAGCATGGCCCTAACGTTGGAATCGTCCCCGTTAACAATGGACAAGCCGTAGAAGGGAACCTTGTTTACGAAGTCCAGGAAGGCCCTCTTGAGTTCTTCGATGTCGTGATAGCAGTCCACGTGATCCCAGTCTATGTTGGTTATTACGGCCAGGTTCGGCGCAAAAAAGAGGAAGGAACGGTCCGATTCATCCGCCTCCACCACCATCAGGTCGCTTTTTCCCAAGCGCGCCGAGGACCCCATCGTAGAAAGCCTGCCGCCGATGACAACGGTAGGATCGAGGCCGGCCCGGTGGGCCAAGTGAGCTATCATGGCGGTGACGGTGGTCTTCCCATGGGAGCCCGCGACCACGATCGAAGTCTTTAACCTCATCAGTTCCGAAAGCATTTCCGCGCGGGGAATAACCGGGATGCCCCTGTGTTTCGCTTCTTTCACTTCCGGATTATCCATCGTAACGGCCGATGAGTAGACAAGCACCTGCGCGTCTTCGACGTTCGATGGGTCGTGGCAGTAGGAAATTCTTGCGCCGAGGGAAGCAAGACGCCTCGTGACTTCTCCCTCCCGCAAGTCCGAACCGCTTATATTAACTCCCAGCGTGAGCAGGACCTCGGCTATGCCGCTCATTCCTATGCCGCCGATACCCACGAAATGAATCCTTCGAATCGAAGAGAGCCTCATTGAGCGCCTCCTCGGGAGAGGAGAAGGGCGGCTACCCGGCCGGCCGCTTCGGGCCGTGCCATCTTGGAGAGTCTTTTCGCCATCTCTCTACGAACCTCGGTGTCTGAGAGCTTATTCAGGGCGGCAAGGAGCTTTTCGGGCGTCAGGCTGCACTCCTCAATGCAAATCCCACCGCCGAGTTCTTCTAGTCCACGGGCGTTCGCGAGCTGGTGGTTCCCGGCGGCCAACGGGAAAGGCACGAGAATGGCCGGCCTGCGGGTGACGGCTAGTTCGGCGATCGTGGTTGCGCCGGAGCGGCACAGTACCGCGTGGCACCACGCGTAGGCCTCTTCCATCTTGAAAAGGAAGGCTTTCAGCCTTGCTTCAACACCGGCTTGTTTGTAGGCTCTATCCACGCGTTCAAGGTCTTCGGCGCCCGTTTGGTGTAGAATCTCCATGCCTCCGGGGAAACTCTTCAACAACGGCAGGGCGGCTATGACGGCGTCGTTTAACGATCTTGCGCCCCTGCTGCCGCCGAAAACAAGGAGGCGAAGGGGTCTTGTGGGCGGCGCCTCGGGACCCACGCCGGTCAGGGAGGAGCGAATGGGGTTGCCGAGCTGCGTGGTCTTTCGGCCGAAATAGCGCGCAGCCTGTGGGAAGGCAACTACTACCAGGGCCGCGAAGGGAGCGAGCAAGCGGTTGGAGAGACCGGGCTTAACGTTTTGTTCCAGCAGGACCAGCGGAACGCCGGAGAGTACGGCAACGAGGGCCATTGGAAGAGAGGCGTAGCCGCCCACTCCCAACACTGCGGAGGGGCGGAAAACTCCTTGGATCCGAAAGCAGATAAAGGCGGAAGCAACCATGGCAATGACCGCCTTAATACGTTTTGTGAATGAGACCCCGGCGAAACCGGAGGTTGTCAAGCCCCTGAAAGCATAGCCATTACGCGGCGCCAGGGTTGCTTCAATCCCCCGGTTGCTGCCCACGAAGAGAATCCTGGCCGAAGGGTCGCGCTCCATAACGGCTTGGGCGACCGCCTGGCCGGGGAAGTAGTGGCCCCCGGTTCCACCCCCGGCGATGATCATCCTGAACCCCATATAGCGCCTCATTCGTTCTGACTCACGTTAAGAAGCACGCCCAACCCCGCCATGGTCACCACCAGGTTCGACCCGCCGTAGGAAACCAGAGGTAGGGGAAGTCCCTTTGTAGGAAGGAGCGTCAGCGTAACCATAATGTGCAGGAAAGCCTGCACCACGATCCACGCGACTATTCCCAGTGCTAAATAGGCTCCGAAAGCATCGGGAGCGGCCTTTACGGCTTCGAGCCCGCGATACCCCAGGTAAATGAAGAGACCTAACACTATGAGCGCGCCCAGTAGCCCGAAGCCCTCGGCTATCATGGCGTAGATAAAATCGGTGTGGGGTTCCGGCAGGAACATGAACTTCTGGCTGCCGCCGCCGAACCAGTTGCCGAATAGACCGCCGCTTCCCACGGCCACGAGAGACTGCCTGGCCTGAAACCCGGTATTCTGCGGATCCGCATTGGGATGGAGAAATGTCATGAGGCGCTGGAGACGGTAAGCTCTTCCAATAATCAGCGGGACCATGGCGGAGCACCCCGCTGCAAAGAGCAAGGCGATCCAGCGCCACGGAAGACCCGCCGCGAATAGGAGCGTGGCCGCCACCGTGCCGATAACCACCACCGTTCCCAGGTCCGGCTGGATAAGAACCAGTGAGCAGAGAAGGCCTGAGATGATGCCGAAGGGCAGGAGGAATTGGATCCATTCCTTCCCTTCGCGCAGCCTCTTGTCCAGCATGTAAGCCGTGAAAACGACCAACACGAACTTGGCCGATTCCGAGGGCTGGAGGGTTATCTTCCATAGCCGGATCCACCGGTGAGAACCGTTGATGGTTGGCGAGACCAGGGCCGTGAGGAGCAGAAGCAGTTCCACGGCCAGCAGAGTTAAAACCACTTTCCTTTTTTGCCATAGGGAGTAGGGAATCTTCAGGGTTGTCAACAGCGCGATGATTCCAACAAGCGCCCAAACCGTCTGTCGAACAAAGAAATAGTTGGGATTGCCTTTGCTGTTAAGAGCTATGACCGCGGAGGAGGAATAAATCATGACCAGCCCCAGGACCAGCAATCCCACGGCGGTTCCAAGCAAACGGTGATCAAAACGCAGCAGGCGACTCATGGCGTCATTGCCTCCATTACCCAACTTTTGAAACATTCGCCGCGTTCTTCGAAGTTGTTAAACTCGTCAAAAGAGGCGCAGGCCGGAGAAAGCAGGATGGTATCTCCGGGTCCGGCCAGCTTCAATGCCCCGGCGGTGGCTTCCCTCAACGTCCTGAAGACGCTGACCGGTGCAAAACCAAGCAGCCCTTTCTTAACCTTTGCCCGCGCTTCTCCAAAGGCTACAACAGCCTTGCAGCGCTTCCTCGTTTCGTTTCCGATCAGCGCCCAGTCGGCGCCTTTGTCCTTTCCGCCCAGCAGAAGAATGACGCCGCCGTCAAAGGAAACAAGCGCTTTTTGAACCGCGCCCGTATTGGTTGCCTTCGAATCGTTATAGATGGCGGCCCCATTTACCACCCCAACCTTCTCAAGACGGTGAGGGAGTCCCGGAAAAGCGGCGATCGGCGCCTCGGCGCCTCCCTCGGGAATACCGGCCAAGCGCGCGGCAAGACCGGCGGCAATGGCGTTCCCAAGGTTGTGCTTTCCCGGCAGGCGGAGGCTCTCAAGGGAGAAGAGAATCTCTTCCCCGGCCCCGTGACGCCACAGGGCTTTGCCATTTTTTGCAAAGGCACCGTTTTCAAGTTCTCCGTTTATAGCGAAGGCAACTTTACGGGCCGGCGTCGAGAATGTTTGGAGCGAAGCCGGGGAATCGAAGCTGGGGTAAACGGCCCAATCATCATTGTGCTGGTTGAGGAATATCCTACCCTTGGCCTCCTGGTAATCTTCGTAGCTCTCGTAACGGTCCTGGTGGTCGGGTGAAAGATTCAAGAGAACAGCCACGTGTGCCTTGAAGCGCTCAATGCTCTCCAACTGGAAGGAGGACACTTCGAGAACGAACCACGTTTGGGGCGAGGAATCCTTAACCATGCTTGAAAAAGGTGTTCCGAGGTTCCCACCGGTTCTTACATCGGGAAGGTGAGCGGACATTATCTTCCCGACCATGGTGGTTGTGGTGCTTTTGCCGTTGGAACCGGTGACGGCCACTATCGATCCGGCCGCGTGGCGGAAAGCCCATTCGATTTCTCCGATAACCGGTATACCCGTATCCAGCGCACCTTTTACCAGTTCCGACCTTCTGGGAACCCCCGGCGACAGTACAACCAGTTCCACGCCTTTCAAAAGACCCGCCGACTCCGAGCCGCCGTAAAATACCATCCCTTTGGCGAGTAGAGGATTCAAATCAACCGTAAGCGATTCCGTCGTGGCGCGGTCGCAGGCCAACACATCGTGGCCCAGCTCAATCGCCAGTTCCGCGGCTGCATAGCCCGATTTTCCCATTCCAGCAACGAGAACTCTCATGGTTTCACCGTATCTTCAACGTAGCCAAACCGGCCAAAGCAAAAATAATAGCGATGATCCAAAAACGTATTACAACTTGGGTCTCGGCCCATCCTCCCAGTTCGAAGTGGTGGTGAATTGGGGCGCACCTAAAGATTCTCTTTCCACGCGATTTGAAGGAAACAACCTGGAGTATTACGGAGGCGGCCTCCATGACAAAGAGCCCTCCAACCACAACCAGAAGGAGTTCTTCCTTGATCATCAATGCGAGAATCCCGATGGCGGCACCGATGGACAGCGAACCCACATCCCCCATAAAAACCTGGGCCGGATGGGCATTGAACCAGAGGAAGCCCATGCTTGCCCCCACGAGCGACGCGGCGAAGATTGTCAATTCGCCCGTTCCACTCACAAAGGGTATTCCAAGGTAGCCGGCGATAACGGAGTTGCCGGCCGCGTAAGCAAGGATGGCGTAAGTTCCAGCGGCTATGAGCGTGCAGCCGATGGCAAGACCGTCCAGTCCGTCGGTAAGGTTCACCGCGTTTGAGGAGCCCACTATGACCAGGATTGCGAAGGGAATATACAACCAACCCAGTTCTGGATGGAAGTTTTTGAAAAAGGGCACCACCAATTCGGTGGTGAAGTTGTTTTTGCCGGCGAGTTCGTACAGTGCCGCGGAGACCAGCAGGGCAGCCGCAACCTGAAGCGAAAATTTCTGCCACGCCTTTAAGCCGAGGTTCTCGCGTCGCTTCATCTTGAGGAAGTCATCGGTAAAACCTATCGCTCCGAAGGCAAAGACGCCGAACAGGAGAATCCAGAAGAAAGGGTCGTCCCACTTCGTACAGAGCAGGGCCGCCACGGCGAGGGAAAAAAGAATCAAGAGCCCACCCATGGTAGGCGTCCCCGACTTGGCCTGGTGGCCGGCCGGTCCCTCTTTCCTGATGTACTGGCGCATATTCATAAACTTCAACAGCCTTATGACCATCGGGCCGAGAACCAGTGACAGGGCAAGAGCGATAAAAACCGCCAGTGCGGCCCGAAAGGTTATGTACCTAAAGACGCGCAGGGCGGAGAAGTAATGGTGAAGCGGATAAAAAAGGTAGTAGAGCATCAGCCTTCCAACCTTTCAGACAGCAGCTCAACGAGTCCGTCGAGGCCGATGCCCCTGGAGCCCTTGACGAGAACACAGTCTCCATCGCGCACTTGGTTGAGAAACCAACCGACGCCCTCCCGCCACGTGTGTGCGTAAAAACACGGGCGCCCGGAACTCCTGAAGGCCTCCGCCAGTACCTTGGCGCCTTCGTTTCCGACCGCCAGCAGGGCAGCAACACCGGTTTCAACGGCCAACCGACCGGTCTCTTCGTGGAAGTGCTCCGAAGAGACGCCCAGTTCAAGCATCTCTCCCAGTGCGGCAACGGTCCGTCGTCCCCAACAAGTCGTGTCTCTCAGTACCGATGCGGCCGCGTAGGGATTGGAGTTGTAGGAATTGTCCAGGAGTAGAACGTCGCCCGGCAACGAGTAGATTTCTCCGCGGTGAGGAGAGAGCCGCAGGCCCGATGCACTATCGGCGATTTCTTCCAGTGTCAGACCGTAGTGGAGTCCCACCGCGGCGGCGGCGGCAAAGTTGTCCAGATTAAAGCGGCCAGGAAGAGAAAGCATTCCTTCCACGTTTCGACCCCCGGCCGCAAGAATGAAAGAAGTCCCCATGGGGCCGTAGTCTTCTTTCTCCATGATTCTTGTCATACAATCCTCGCGGCGTCCGAAGGTAATGGTTTGCCGCTCTCCCGGGACTTTGAACTTACGCAAAAGCGGGTCGTCACCGTTCAGGAAGACCGGGGCGTGGGCCCCGCAGAAGTCAAGCACCCTGGTTTTCTCCTCCAAGATCGCATCAAGGGAAGAAAAAAACTCCATGTGGACCGGCCGTATGTTCGTAAAAACCACCGCGGAAGGCCGGACTACGGGCGCCAACTTCTCCATCTCCAGTGGACGGCTGATGCCGAGTTCGACCACCCAGAAAAGGGCTTGTATATCCGATGCCATCAAGGTCTCGGGCAACCCCAACAGGTTGTTGCGGTTGCCGGGCGTTGCGGATACGGCGCCCAGTCGTTCCAGGACTCCGACCGTAAAATCTTTTGTCGTGGTTTTGCCGCAGGATCCGACAATCGCGACGACGGTCCCCCCAAATGCGTTCCTCGCAAGGCGCCCAAGGGCCCGGACGGCGTCTTCCACCGATTCAACCAGGAGCGCTCCGCACCCATCGGGAACACTCACCTCCCGTTCGAGGAGAAGGGCGGAAGCGCCAAGCTCTACGGCATTGCTCACGTAGTAATGGCCGTCGGAATACTCTCCCTTCAACGCGGCAAAGATGCACCCGGCGGTTGCCTTCCTGGAATCCAGGCAGAGTTCGCTGAGAACCCCGGCGGAGGGCGCCAGAATGCGGCCACCGGTGGCTGCTGCAATCTCTTCAAGGGTAAGAGTTAACCGCGCCATCCCATCCTCGCCAGAAGTTCCGCGACCACGGTGGGATCGTGAAAGGGTAGTTTCTTGCTGCCAATTGTTTGCTCTCTCTCGTGGCCTTTGCCGGCCACTACTACTACGTCTCCCTCTTCGGCCAGCTTCAGCGCCGTCCCAATCGCTTTCCTGCGGTCGAGGATTCTAAAGAATTGTTTCCCGGGCACGATCTCCGGCCTGATGCCCGCCTCAACGTCTTCGGCTATGGTTTCGGGTCGTTCCGTCCGTGGATTGTCGGAGGTCAGAATCGATATGTCGCTTAACCTGACGGTCACGGTACCCATGAGTGGACGCTTGCTCTTGTCCCGGTCTCCGCCGCACCCGAAGACGGTAATAATTCTTGAAGGATGCAACGCCCTAACCGTTGTCAGGAGGCTTTTCAGCGCATCGTCGGTATGGGCGTAATCCACGAGTACGGTAAAGGGTTGCCCTGCATCCACCCTTTCCATCCGTCCCGGCACCCGGTGCAGGGCGTCTATCCCAGCGGCCACCTGTTCCGGGGCGGCGCCTGCGCTCAGAGCCGCCCCGGCGGCAACCAGTATGTTATGCAGGTTGAAGACGCCGACCAACCTGGAGCGCACCTTGAACGCTCCGCCTGGGCTCTTGAGAACCGTACGAATCCCCTTAAGGTCCATTTCGGTTCTCTCGGGATAGAGATCCGCCGATCCATCCAGGCCTACCCTTAAGATTTTCTTTGGCTCAAGTTCCGAAGCAAGCCTGGCTCCGTAGGAGAAGGCGGTATTTATGACGGCCACGCCGTTCGGGAGAAGCTGGTCGAAGAGTTTTTTCTTCGCGCAGTAGTAAGCCTCCATTGTTCGGTGAAAATCGAGGTGGTCTCGGGTAAGGTTGGTGAAGGCCGCCACCCTGAAGGAGACGTCCTTTACCCTGGCCAGGACCAGGGAGTGCGACGAAACCTCCATTACGCCGTAGGGAATGGACTGTTCGGAGAGGGAGTGCAGCCACCGGTGTATGTAATTGGCTTCGGGCGTAGTTCTCTGCGCCGGTTTCAATCCTTCGCCGTCGTCGTACTCGATGGTGCCCATCATACCGCCGCCCCCGGCTTTGTTGAAGATGCTGCGTAGAAGATAAGCCACGGTGGTCTTTCCGTTGGTTCCGGTAACGCCTACCAGGGAAACCTCGGGCTCCCGGGTTCGGTAGATAGCCGCCGCCGCGGCCGAGAAGGCTTCCCTGTCATTGGAAGTGGATATCCACGTGGCACCCGGCAACGGCGTCAAGGGTTCGCCGCGGGCGAGAACCGCCCTTGCGCCCCTCTTCACGGCCTCCTCCACGAATGCCCTGCCATCCTGATGGAACCCCTTCAGCGCCACAAAGAGATCGCCGGGGACGACCTCGCGCGAATCGCAGGTGCATCCCGTTACCCTTATCTCCGACGGGCCGAATACGCCGGAGTGCGGAACCGCGGAGAGGAGTTCGGAAAGGCTTAGAGAGGCGCCGTTCATGGTTGTTTCCCCATATAGGCAAGGTCTGTCCGAGGCGTGGTTTCCGGGTAGGCCGTTCTCTTCAGCGCGTAGCCCATTATCTTCGCGAAAGCCGGGGCCGCGGCGGCGGCGCCGTATATCTTATCCATCGGCTCGTCCACCATTACGAGCAATACTAGCCGTGGATTAGCGGCGGGAGCGAAACCGACAAAGTAGGCAACGTACAGCTTCCGGCCCGTTGGGTCGCGAACACCTAGTTTCTGGGCCGTTCCTGTTTTTCCGGCCACCAGTACGCCAGGAATGGAGGCTGCCCGTCCCGTTCCTGCTCCAACCACCGCAATCATCATCCTGGTTAACTCTTTAGCGGTGGATGCCTTGATGATGCGTTTGAAGGAGTGTTGTGGAGCATCCATAAAGATGCGCGGAACCACCCTGAAACCTCCGGCGGCGATGTCGGCAAAGGCCGACACCAACTGCAACGGGGTTGCACGCATTTCCTGCCCGAAGGAAAGGTAGGGGAGCGAGAAACGCGTCCACTCTTGGGGTGGTCTAAGGAGTCCCGGGACTTCTCCGGAAAAAACCGGTTGAGAAACCTTGCCGAAGCCGAAGAGGCGTAGATAGTGGTAGAAGGTTTTGGATCCCAAGGCGATGCCGATCTTGGCGGCGCCGACGTTGGAGGAGTGAACCAGCACCTCTTCCAGGGAATAGACGGGCTTCAGCGGCGGCTCGTCGTCGTGAATTGTTTTTGCTCCGACCTTCAGCGTTCCATTTCCGACGACCACGGTGTCGCCCGGCGCAAACTTGCCGGAGTCCAGGGCTGCGGCGAGGGTAACCACTTTCATTGTGCTGCCGGGTGCAAAAGAGTCGGTAATGGCGCGGTTTCTCCACGAGGCCGGAGGATACTCCCGGGGGTGGTTGGGGTCGAAGGTTGGGGTTACGGCCATCGCGAGAATGTCGCCGTTCCGGCAATTGAGCACTATTGCAACTCCATCTTTGGCCCGGCACCCGGAAACGGTTCGCGAGAGCACATCTTCACACTCGTTCTGAATAGCCGCATCTATCGTGAGCCGGACAGCGCGTGGAGTTGGAGTAGCCATTGATACGAGATCAGTGGAAATGAGACGCGTGGAAACGGCGTCGCGCATCACCATAAAATGACGTTTGCCGCCGGCCAGTTCTTTGTTCCATTGGTTTTCCAAGCCGGAAAGTCCTCCGTCCGTTCCCATGCAGCCAATCAAGTTGGCGGCCAGCTTTCCATTGGGATAAAACCGAACCGGTTCGTCCATGATGCGAACGCCGGGGAAACGGGCGACAATAGCTTCGGCCTCCGGATACTGCTTAAAGGAGAGCTTGCGCGACAACCACGTGAAGCGGTTGCGCGTCCTGAGATCGTTTAGAATCAGCTTGCTCTTTCTTGCACCCAGCGTGGATACCGCCCTGGAAAGTGCTACGGGATCGCTGATCTTCTGAGGATCAAAGGTGTAGAGAGACGGTCCCATCACGCTCGCGGCGAGGAGAACGCCATTGCGGTCCAGCAGCGTTGCTCGCGGTGCGTCCACTTCCACGCGTTCGTTCGCCTGGCGCCGGGCCACGGTTGCGAAGTAGGCCTGCTTTACAACTTGCAGGTAAACCAGGCGAGCCGTGATGCCGCACGCCGTCAGGCCGATAGCGGCGATGATGACGTAAAGACGAACCTTCGAAACTCCCTCGTTCATGGCCCGATTACCCCGTTCTCAAGAGCCCCGTTTTTTTGTGGATGTATCCTTGGTTCAGACGGGGATTCGTTCACCATTTTGAGTCGGGTGCGAGCGACCTGCTCTACCTTTGAGGGACTGAGGAGTGTCGCGCGCAGCAGAAGAAGTTCTTCGTGACGATGTTGAAGAACGTTTCTTTCCTTTACCAGGCGGGAGAAGCGGTACTCTCCCTCGATCTGCAAGGATGAAAGATGCACGAAGAGGATAAAGGGGAGCGCGAGGCCGACAAGGAAGATGATCATCCTCATGGCCTCGGCGAAGCCCCGGCGGTCAACCTGGCGTATCGGCTTGTTCTGAATAACGTTCTGCATCATAGCTTCTCCCCCGCGCGCAAACGTGCGCTGCGGGATGATGGATTTGCGATAACTTCCCGGTCGGAGGGTTTTTTTGCACCGTGAAAGACGAGACGCAAGGAGGGCTCCCTACCGCAACCGCAAACAGGAAGCTTCGGTGGACAGATGCAGCCCTTGACCAATCTCCTGAAAGTCGTCTTTACTATGCGGTCTTCGAGAGAATGGTAAGCCAGCACCGCGATCACGCCACCGTGCTCCATGGCCTCTATCGCTCTCTCGAGGAAGACTTTAAGGGTCTCCAGTTCGTCGTTGACGAATATCCTGAGGGCCTGGAAGGTGCGTGTGGCCGGGTGAATTCTTTGTCGTACGTTTTTAGGTACGGCGTTCTTCACGATCGAAGCCAACGTCGCCGAGGTTCGTATCGGCTTTACGGCGCGGTAGGCAACAACGGCCCTGGCAATGCGTCGGGCGAAAGGTTCTTCTCCATAGGTTCTAAGTACGCCGTACAATTCGTCTTCTCCCACGCGTTCGAGAAATGCGGAGACGGGTTCCCCCTCTCCCGGATCCATTCGCATATCCAGCGAGTCCTCATCCGAGAAACTGAAACCACGCCCCGCCTTCAACTGGTACCCGCTCATACCCAGATCGGCGAGAATACCCGCGGGAGCTTCGGGTAGCACCGAGCACCAGTCGTCTACGTCCTTAAAGTTCGCGTGGAGGCCAAGAAACCTCTCGCCAAAGGGTGCCAGCGCGGAGCACGCGAGGGATAGCGCCTTCTCGTCGCGATCAACGCCCAGCACGCGCGCTTTGGCGTTTGCTTCGAGGAGCGCCCGGCTGTGACCGCCCATTCCCACCGTGCAATCAACAAACCATCCTCCCCGCTCAATCCGTAGCGCCTTCACCACCTCCGGCGCCATTACCGGAACGTGGAGAATTTTCCCTTTCATGCGCAGCCTCCCGCACAATGCCCGACACAAAGCGGATTGTTTCCTCCGCCAGCGGCTCCTTGGCTTCGATCTCGTTCAGAAGTTCTTCATTCCAGACTTCAATGAGATTCGTGGGGTGGCCCAGCACTACCACGGATCCCTCCATACGTGCGTGTTTTCTCAGGCGCTGGTGGATGAGAAGCCTTCCCAGGTCGTCCAGGCGCTGTTCGTCTCCGTTCATGGCAACCGTTCTCAGGAAGTGCGATACCCTGGGATCGTCCCCCCAATTACCCTTTCTCAGGATGTCTTCGATACGAAGCCATTCCGATAGGGGATATATGCGCATTGACGGCGGGCCGAAAGAGGTTACAAAGACCTCCGGGCCGAAGTGTTTAAAGAGGGGTTCCCGAAACTTGCTGGGAAGCTTCAAGCGACCTTTTCCGTCGATCTTTGCGTTCGCTCCGCCCCTGAACATGATAACCTCTTACCTGTGAGCGGGCCTCCGGTTGCCAAAGCCGGACGGTCCACTTTAGTCCACTTTGGTCCACCAATGTATCTTAGGCGTGGTTTTGCCACTTGTCAAGTACCCCCCGAATTCCTGGATCCATCACCTAAACCGGGACGGCGGCTAAAGCCCGCCGACCGCGCCCGAAGGGACGGAGCCAGCCGTGCGCTTGGTTTTGTCATCTCGCTCATCCGATGCACCACATCGGTCTTGGCTCGCTTCCTCACCATCCATCACGGCTATCCTCCGTCACGGCCATGTCTTATTCCGGGATAGGTTCCATCATCCAAGCCCTCTCGCCGCCCCCGGTCCTCGGTTAGGTGGCGGCTTCCGGCTGAAGAAGTCTCTTGCGGACAGGAAAAGCGTGCGTTAAGGTGCTTTCGGAGGTTGGATGGTCAGGCGACGCAAACCCGAATGGTTCAAAATTAAACGATTGGCCGTGGGCGGCAAGGCGAGCGCCGTCCTCAATACTATCGCCGCAAATGGGCTCTACACCGTGTGCACTTCGGCCGCCTGTCCAAACAAAGGCGCCTGTTTCGCCGAGGGAACGGCGGCCTTCATGATTCTTGGCGATGTCTGCACCCGCGCCTGCCGCTTCTGCAACATCGCAACCGGAACACCATCCATGGAGGATCCATTCGAAGCAGAAAGAGTCGCAGGGGCCGCCGCCCAAATGGGTCTGGCTTTCGTTGTCGTTACCTCGGTAACGCGCGACGACCTGCCGGACGAAGGGGCCTCGGCATTCGAGAGGACGATCCGGGCGGTCAAGAGAAAGTTGCCGGCCTCCAAGGTCGAGGTTCTCACCCCCGATTTCAGCGGAAGGGAGGAACTACTGCGGATCGTTTTGGAGGCCGGACCCGACGTCTTCAACCATAACCTGGAGACGGTAAGACGACTCACGCCATCGATCAGGACCAAGGCAAATTACGAGCGTTCTCTGGAGCTACTTCGTTCGGCGAAACGGTTTGCGCCCGGGATTCCTACCAAGAGCGGCCTCATGGTGGGCTTGGGCGAGGAACGGGAGGAACTCATCCGGGCCTTCCAGGATCTGGCTTCGGCCGGAGTGGAAAGGCTCACCATCGGCCAGTACCTTCAACCCACCCTAAAGCACCTGCCCGTTGTGCGCTACTACGAAACCGAAGAGTTCGAAATGCTCGCCGCGGAGGCCAGGACCGTCGGCATCAGGGGCGTGCTCTCCGGTCCGCTCGTCAGGAGTTCCTTCCACGCCTGGAGTTTCGATTAAAACCGATCCGGTCCGGTCCGATGATGGCTCATTGCCGCGGGTCCTGACGGCGATATCTATTGCCACGGGGAGCGGAGCCGGGGTATGCTACAAGCTGAGGGATCGGGATGAAAGACGAGGCGAAAAGCTTACTCTTCGAGAAAGACCTTTATAGTAGACCGCGGGTGATCTCCTTTGCCGGGGCGACCGGTGGCGTGGGCACAACTCTGCTGGCGGCAAACCTCGGCATTCATCTGGCCAAGAAGGGCAGAACGGTCCTGTTGGCTGATTTGGCTCTGACGGAAGCCGGTTGCCACCTGGCCCTGGGACAAAGCTACCCCCAGTTGAATCTGGGTAGCCTTATTTCCAAGAAAGTTACCATGATGGAAGAGGCGATAGTTCCCACCTCCACAAACAACCTTGCGTTGTTGGCCGGCGCTCCGGATCTTCCCGAGGTGGCGAACATAGCCTATCTTTCGAAACGAAAGATTCTGGGCGACCTAAGGGAACTTCCCTTCGATTACGTTTTGGTAGACTCGGGCGCCGGAACGCAGAACAGCACCCTTGACTTCTTTCTTGCCGGTGATTATTCGGTCGGAGTCGTTCAGCTTTCCTCGGTCGGATTGGAACCCTTCTACCGTTTTCTGCGCGCGGCATTGCGAAGGTTGTTGGTTGAGACGCTGAACAAGAAGCGTTACCGGGAGTTGGCGCCAAAGTTAGCCGCACACTCTCCTCTCATTGGATTGTGGGACATGGAAGAGACCGATGAGGCGGAGTTGTCGGCTCTGGAAACGGCCATAAAGGAGCGGCAGTTCTGTTTTGTCCAGACGGGCCTTTCTTCGGAGAAGGAACTTCGTTTTGGACAGCGGGTCGAATCGCTGATAAGGCGTTACTTCCTCTGTCCCGTTCGTTGTCTTGGAGGGGTAGAGTGGGACGCACAGGCTGCGGAGGCCCGTAGAAACCTGGAGCCTATCGCAAAGGCCCATCCCATGAGTGCCTTCAGCCTGGCAACCGAAAAGCTGGCCAACATCTTCCTCGAGGAGGAGAAGAGCCTCAGAACCGTTGAGGGGCACCTCACGCCGCGCCCGATGAGAGAGTTGAACCACTACCAGCTCCTGGAAGTGCCGTACAATGCCACGCCTAAGGAAATCCAGTCCGCCTACCCGAAGTTGTTGGAGCCTTACCTCGAAACCTCCCTTTTGACGCTGGGGTTGTACGGTAGGGAAGAGAAGGAGGCGGTCAGGGAGCGCTTTGAAGACGCCTACAAGACCCTCATTACCACGAGTTTTCGCCAGAAATACGATGACAAGCTGATCGACAGCGGCGAGATAACCCAGGCCGAAAGAGTACAGGAGTACGGCGATCTGAACCAGGAGAACAACCATCCCGGTTCAACGTCGCTTTCCAGTAAACCGGTCCGGAAGACGAACGGCCGTTCGTCTAAGAAATTCAATGACATCCTGGAGCAGGTAGAAACCTTTAACGGACCGTCCCTGAAGAAAATCAGGGAAGCCCAGGGTATCTCTATTGCCGAAATCGCGGCTGAAACCAACATTCGTGCCTGGTACCTGGAAGCCATTGAAAAGGACTCCTTCGGTGACCTGCCGGGCTTGATCTACCTGAAAGGTTTCGTTCGGCAAGTGGCCTCATACCTGCACCTTGACCCGGACCGCGTCGTGAAGGACTACCTTGTCGGCTACGAAGCATCGCGCGGGGCCTCCGAGAAATAATCCCGACTTTTCTAATTAGGGATAACGGTTGATTGTAAGTCCTTGAAAAATAAGGCGGTTAGCTAATTTGTA
>CAZIBS010000044.1:0-19531 GCA_964537405.1 uncultured Thermoanaerobaculia bacterium
CGCGCTTCGCTTGCCGGAATGACAGGGGAACAGTCGTCATTCCCGCACCTCCCTTCGTCATTCCCGCGAAAGCGGGAATCCATACTGGCTCCCCGGTGTCCCGGGGATGACGGGAAAAAGTGTCCTGCCCGCTCCCCTGTTTGTCATTCCGCCTGCCTGCCGCGTCGCGTTGCAACGCGGCCTGTCTGCGTACCCGCCTGAGCTAGGACGATCGCGGTCGGGCATCGCACAGGCAGGCGCAGGCAGGGCTTGTCGGGAACCCGGCGGCCTCCACCCCTGCCGTCATTCCGGCTTGTCCGGAATCCGCCGACGTCTCACCTGCAATCGTGACCAATTTTACCGTGTAGCGGCCTTTGCCTGTCTGCCGTGGGGTACAGGCAGGCCCCTCCGCCTGAGCAGAGCCAATTTTACAGGAGAAAAATGGAATGAGATCAGCCTGCCGGGGCAACGGACACCCCCTGTCAGGTGCGGGAAAATGGGTGTCCCTTAACTGCGGGAAACTGGGTGTCCCTTGACAGGTGTCAATAACAACGGGTAAACTTCTCTTCCGGAGGCCTTGCGTGGTAGTCACTTGTCCTTCCTGTTATAAAAAATTCCGTGTAAATGATGCCCACTTTCAGGGAAGGAACAAAATACGCTTCTGTTGTACGCGGTGCCAGCAACCGATAGAAGTTCTTCGGAACAACGTCGCGGAGCAGCAGGCGGCGGCTCAACCCGCCACCCAGAAGATCCGAAAACGGAAAACTACGTGGAATGCTGACGATGTGCCCAATATAGACCTTATCAGTATGCCGGAGGGTAAGCGGGTTTCCCTGGCCGTTCTTCGGGGCGCGGAGGCCGGAAAGATATTCCCGGTAGAAAAGCCGATCTTTCTGATAGGCCGAGCCGGAGCCGACGCAGTGCTCTCGGACGGAGAAGTTTCCAGACACCACGCGCGTCTTGAATTGCAGGGGTCGAGGATCATCCTGCGCGACCTGAAGAGCACCAACGGAACCTATGTCAATGAGCAGCGCGTATCGGAGATGATTATCGACAACCAGACCGAGTTTCGTATCGGGGCAACCACCCTGATGGTTATCATCACCGACGGCGCCGACTGAGTACAATGAAAGAAAGGGTCCTTGTCGCCATGTCCGGAGGCGTCGATTCCTCCGTCGCGGCTCTTCTTCTGCTGGAAGCGAATTACCGGGTTGAGGGCGTCACGCTTAGGCTCTACGATTCGTGCGGCGGCAAGAAGAAGAAGAGTTGCTGCGGACTGGAAGACGTCCTCGACGCGCGCGCGGCCGCCGCCAGCCTGACCATCAAACACACGGTGCTGGAACATCAGGCCGCCTTCAAAAAACTTGTAATAAAGCCTTTCATTAAAGAGTACGCCTCCGGCCGTACGCCCAATCCATGCATACGCTGCAACGAGGCGATCAAATTCGGGACCCTCCTGGAGTATGCCGTGGCACACAATTTTGACGCCGTCGCCACCGGCCACCACGCCCGTATGGTTCGCGGAAAAGATGGAGAGTGTGCCCTTCTTCGTGGAAGGGACGCCAAGAAAGACCAGTCTTACGTCCTCTTTCCGTTGACCAGGGAACAGCGGTGGGCAACGCTGCTTCCGGTGGGCGAGTGGACGAAGAGCGTCATCCGCGCCAAGGCCCGTTCGGCGGGACTCCCCACCGCGGAAAAGAAGGAGAGCCAGGATATCTGTTTCGTAGGCGACAGGGGCTACGCCGACTTTGTAAAAGAAAACTCGGTTGAGACGAAGCCGGGCCTTATCAGGCATACCGACGGAAGAATCCTGGGAAACCACGACGGCATCCACCGCTATACCCTGGGGCAACGCCGCGGACTCGGCATCTCCGCTCCGGCGCCCCTCTACGTGACAGCCATAGATCCCGTATCCGGCGAGGTGACCGTGGGGGCCAGGGAGGCGCTTTCTTGCAAACGCTTTGTAGTTGATTCGTGGCTCTGGCACGACCCCCCGGAAAGCCGTCCGCGCGAAATGTCCGTCCAGGTGCGATATCACCAGCCACCCGGCCGGGCGAAAGTCGTTTCAGAATTTGGCCGGCGCCTGGTGTTAGAATGGTTGGATAAGGGCCGATGCGTAACTCCGGGCCAGGCCGCCGTCGGTTACGATGGCAGCACGGTTGCCGGAGGCGGCTGGATTTCGGGGAGAATGACATGAACATTGGAAACCTGCCGCTCTTCTTCTACGTTGTGTCCATGGCCTTCGCCCTGCTCTACGGAGGCTTCCGAAGAAGGGGCCTGTACGTCTTCTCCCTCTGTGCGGCGTGGTTGGGCTTTATCGTTCAAACAATCATCGGCGCCCTTAGCTGGATTGCTACGGGCATTCCTCCAGCCACCAACCTCCACGAACTCCTCCAGGTGG
The DNA here is from genome assembly GCA_964537405.1 of uncultured Thermoanaerobaculia bacterium. Classification (GTDB taxonomy): domain Bacteria; phylum Acidobacteriota; class UBA4820; order UBA4820; family DSQY01; genus CAVRTJ01. Next base: position 2,381 of record CAZIBS010000044.1, read on the forward strand.
TGGCATGGGCCGTAATGGCTCTCTACCTGGCCCTGTACCCCCACCTCAGGAGCAGGAGAATCCTGCCCTTTTTCCTCATGCCCCTGGTCACCTTCATCTACCTGCTTGGTTCGTTGGTCTTGAACGTTGTGCCCAAAACCAAGCCCTTCTTCTATACGCCATGGTTTGTCATCCACATTTTCCTGCTCGTCTTCGGCATAGCTTCTTTCTTTGTTTCCTTTCTCTATGCCGCCATCTTCATCATGCAGGACCATAGCCTCAGGCACCGCCACAAACCAACGTCTCTTCCTATCCCCTCTTTGGAAGAGGCGGAGAAGTGGACGACCAGATTGTTGCTGGCCGGTTATCCGACCTTTACCCTTGGTATCCTCTCCGCCGCCGCCTATGGCATCCTCCACGGTGCCAAGAACGGGTGGCGGCCCGGCGTAATGGAGTATTCGAGCGTGGTGGCCTGGATTGTTTTAGGCTTGGCCATCTACGGCTGGGTTACGGCCAAGGTGCATCCCCGCCGCCGTTCATGGTTCGTCGTGGTTGGCGCCGCCTTTTCTTTTCTCATTCTTATTGGGATTATCTGGCATTGAGCAGAATACTTCTCACCGGCCTTAACCACGAGCGCGCACCCGTCGAAATTCGAGAGGCTCTTGCCTTTTCCGACAAAGAGAAGCTTGCTTTCCTGCAAACAATCCGGGCAAATGGATTGGTACTCGGGGCGGTGCTGCTTTCCACTTGCAACCGCGTAGAACTCTACTCCGAGGTGGAGGAAACAACTTCCGGCGCTCTTATCGGCGCGATCAGCGAAGCCGCTCTTCCCGGCCACCCGGTCGCAGCCGAACTTTTTTACGTGCTGGAGGGTAAAAAGGCGGTGGCCCACCTCTTCAGGGTCGCCTCGGGCCTGGACTCGATGGTTATCGGGGAACCGCAGATTCTGGGCCAGGTCAAGGAAGCTTACTTCCTGGCAAGAGATGAAGGGGTTGTAACGACGCCGCTGAACCTGCTCTTCCAAAAGACTTTTCACGTAGCCAAACACGTAAGGAGTCAAACGGGTGTTGGACGCGGCGCCGTGACCATTTCTTACGCGGCCTTCAACCTGTCGCGCGGCATCTTCGCCGATCTCTCCTCCAGACGAATTTTACTGTTGGGCGCCGGGGAAATGAGCCGCATTCTCGCGACCCACTTTCGCGAACACGGCGTCAAAAAGATACTGGTAGCGAACAGAACCAGGGAAAGGGGTGAAGCCTTCGCGAGGCAGTTCGGTGCGGAAATAGTAGCGTGGGAAGACTTTCCCAGGGCGATCATCCGTAGCGATATAGTCGTGGCCTCGACCGCTTCCCAGCGCCCGGTCATCCTCAGGCCCATGATGGAAACGGTGATGAAACTCAGGCGGTGGGAGAGCATATTTCTCATCGACATCGCCGTACCCCGCAACATAGACGAAGGGACCGGGGAACTCGACGGCGTCTACCTCTACAACATCGATGATCTTCAACAGGCGGCGGAGAAGGGCATGGAGGAACGCAAACACCGCGCCGCACAGGCGGAGGCACTCATAGCCTCAGAGCTTTCCCTCTACGCCAGGTTTCTTGAACACCGCCAACTTTCCACCGTTATCGGCGGCCTGATGGAATGGGTAACCACCATACAAGACTCCGAGGTTAAAGAAGCGCTGGAAAAGCTTGAAGGCCTGAATCCAAAGCAGGAGGCTATTGTCCGCAATGTTGTGAGAAGGGTTGTGCACAAGCTCCTCCACCAGCCCATCACCGCGGTCAAGCGGTTGGTCGTAGAAGAAGACGCCGGCCAAGCGCTTCGCTTCTTTCGGGAGTTCTTCCCATTCGACTCCGCCGACGGCAGCGAGGAGAAGAAGCAATGACATTAAGGCCGCTGCGAATAGGCACCAGGGGAAGCGCTCTCGCCCTCTGGCAAGCAAACCACGTAAAAGGGCTCCTGGAAGGCGCGGGATTGGAACCGGCCGCCGAAATCACCGTAATCAAAACGAGCGGAGACCGTATCCTGAACCGCTCCCTCATAGACATCGGCGGTAAGGGGCTCTTCGTGAAAGAGATACAGACGGCCCTTATCTCCGGAGAAGTCGATATCGCCATCCACAGCCTAAAGGACTACCCGGTTGAGAATCCGGAGGCTTTGATGCTGGCGTGCATACCCCGGAGGGAAGACCCAAGGGACGCACTCGTTCTGCCTCGCGATTGCGGCGAAAAATCGCTCCCCCAAGACGCTCGCATAGGAACCGGCAGCCTGAGGCGGCGTTACCAAGCAGCCTTACTCCACCCGGCGTGGCGCGTATCGGATCTCAGGGGAAACGTACAAACGCGGTTGAGCAAGGTCGACGGCGGCGCCATCGACGGTGCCATCCTCGCCGTGGCCGGCCTGAAGCGCCTAGGCCTCGAGGACCGGATAAGCCGCCCCTTCTCGCTGGACGAGATGGTGCCGGCCGTGGGCCAGGGCGCCCTCGCCATAGAAGCAAGGCGCGAAGACCGGGAAGTGCTGAAGATCCTGGCACTCTTTCAGGATGAAGGCGCCAGCCTCAGGGTAGAAGCGGAGAGACGTTTTTTAATCAACATAGGAGGTTCCTGCACAACTCCCATCGGAATCCACGGTTCCCTCGAAGGACACGGGATCGTCTTCAGGGCCTTTTTAGCCTCCCTCGACGGCAGCCGCCACCTCAAGGACCAGGAGGAAGGACCGGCCGGTGAAGCCGCATCGCTGGTTGACCGGCTCCTTCAGCGCCTCTTTGAGCGTGGTGCGGAGGGAATGATGGGGGGGTTCCGGTGAGAAAGCCACTAGCGGGGAAACGCATTCTGCTGACCCGTCCCCATGGAGAAAACGAGGCACTGGTGATGGCCGTGCGTTCGCTGGGTGGTGAACCGATCGTGGTTCCAGCCATCGAAATCCTGCCGCTTCCCCTCAAAGCGAGGGACCGGAGTTGGCTCGAAAAAGCAGGATATTTTGACTGGGTGGCCTTTACCAGCGTCAACGCCCTTAAATACCTCTTCGTCTGCCTCGAAGGGGTCGGTCGCGACCTGTCCGAGTCGATACGCGTGGCCGCGGTGGGGCCAACGACCGCCGCCGCCTGTCGGGAAAGGGGCCTTCACGTGGTCGCTCAGCCCCCGATTTCCACCGGTGCGGCGCTTGGCGAACTTCTTGCCGAACGCTTCGCCCCCGGAAAGCTGCTGTTGCCCAAGAGCAACCGCGGCAGGAGGGGGTTGGCCGAGATTCTTGGCCGCGCCGGATGGAAGGTCGTGCCGGTAGCCTGTTATGAAACGCGCTACGCCGCCATCGGCGTTGAGAACGCCGGGGCGATAGAAAAGGGGGTTGACGCCGCCCTCTTCGCTTCTCCTTCCGCGGTCTCGGGGTTGCTGGAGGGGCTGCCCGGCCCGGCCGGGCGAAGTTTCAAGGAAGCCCTGTGCGTTCCCATCGGGCCGTCAACGGAAGGAGCGTTAATGGAGGCCGGCCTTCGGACGGCCGCGCCGCCTGTGCACGCAACGAAAGAAGGACTCGTGAACGCGCTCCTGAAAGCCCTGGAGGAAAACCATGGCGGCTAAACTCTACCTCGTGGACGGATCTTCCATTCTCTTCAGGGCCTTCTTCGCAATTGCCCACCTATCCACCCACGACGGGAGACCGACCAACGCCATCTTCGGTACGCTGAAAATGGCCGAAAAAATATTGAAGGATTACGATCCCAAATACATAGCCTTCGTCTTCGATACCTCGGCCCCCACCTTTCGCCACAAAGCCTACGCCGCCTACAAGGCCAACCGGCCCAAGATGCCTTCCGACATGGCCGTCCAGGTAGCCTCGGCCAAGGATATTATCTCCAAGATGGGAGTTCCAATCCTGGAAATGGAGGGCTACGAAGCCGACGACCTCATCGGTACCCTGGCTTCCCTGGCCGAGAGAGCCGACATGGAGACCATCATCGCCACCGCGGACAAGGATTTCTTTCAGCTCGTGCGGCCCGGCGTGAAGATTCTTTACACCAAGAAAGAGAATCTCCTATTGGACGAAGAGGAGGTTGAGAAGCTCTTCGGAGTGAGGCCCGGCCAAGTTGTGGATGTTCTCGGCCTGTGGGGAGACGCCGTCGATAACATTCCCGGCGTTCCCGGTATTGGAGAAAAGGGCGCAAAGGGCCTCATCCGGCAATACGGTTCCATGGAAAATGCCATCGCCCACGCCGGAGAAGTTTCCAGGAAAGCTTACAGAAAGGGCCTTCTGGAGTACGCCGACCAGGCTCGCCTCTCACGCGAACTAGCCACAATAAAAAGGGATGTGCCTCTGGAATGGTCGCCCTCCGGGCTACTCCGTGGAGAACCGGACCGGGACCGCCTTCAAGAGTTGTACCGCAAATTCGAGTTTTTCTCGCTGCTCGATGAAAACGGTTCCGATTCCTTTGAAGTCCTCACGCCTGAAGTAAAACCCATGAACGCCGAGGCCGGAGCGATGCTCAGGAAGGCGGACAGCGTCGGCCTTGCGGAGAAAGAGGGTACGTTCTTTCTCTCCGACGGCCGGTTGGCCTGGCAAGTAGACCGGGAAGCGTTGGAGCCGGAGTTCTTCGGGGCACTTAACCTCTGCGCCTACGACCTCAAGGGACTCCTGCGAAGGTTGGGAGCAGAGAGGTACTTCCCCGGGAAGGGATTTCTTGACGCCGCAGTTGTCGGCTACATGTTGGACCCATCGGTAAAAATGCCGTCAGCCGATGTACTCTTTCAGCGCTTTCTGAATGCCAAAACCATGGACGACAACGGCGCTGCTACGGCACTTGGGCTTGCCCGCCTTGGACGACCCCTGGCCGAGGAACTGTCCCGGTTGGGAATGGATCGCCTCTACTTTGAAATAGAACGGCCGATGGTTTCCGCCTTGGCACGTATGGAGTCGGCCGGCGTCGGGGTAGACGTCGCCTACTTTGAAGAACTGGGCTCGTCCATGGCTGAAAGCCTGAAGGCCCTGGAATTCGAGATACACGCCGAGGCCGACGCCGACTTTAACGTGGCAAGTCCCGCACAGGTCGGCCGTGTCCTCTTCGAAAAACTCGGCCTGCCGGTAAAAAAGCGGACCGCCAAAACCAAGTCTTACTCCACCGACAACAGTGTTCTCGAAGCGCTGCGCGACGCGCATCCGGTTGTTCCCCTCCTCCTTGAACACCGGCTGCTGGCTAAACTGAAGGGAACCTACGTCGATGCCATGCCAAGATGGGTCAATCCGGAGACTCATCGTGTGCACGCCATCTTCAACCAGACGGTGACGGCAACCGGACGCCTCTCCTCATCGGATCCCAACATGCAGAACATTCCAGCCAGAGGAGAATGGGGGGCGAGAATCCGACGCGGCTTCGTGGCCGGGGAAGGGAAACTGTTCGTTGGTGCGGACTACAGCCAGATCGAACTCAGGGTGCTGGCTCACCTCTCCGGAGACAAGACACTGAAGCGCGTTTTTCAGGAGGGTTTTGATATCCACACCTCCACGGCTTCGGAGGTTTTCAACGTGGCGCCTCCCTTCGTGACGCCGGAGATGCGAAGAGAAGCCAAGGCCGTGAACTTCGGCATCCTTTACGGCATGGGCGCCTTCGGGTTGGCCCGTGAACTGGGCGTGTCGCGGAAGGAAGCCGAGGCATTCATCGGGCGATACTTCGACAGGTTTCCCTCGGTTCGTTCCTACCTCGACGGAGTGGTTGAAGCGGTTCTCCGGAAGGAAGAGGTGACCACGCTCCTGGGCCGCCGCAGGCTCTTCCCAGGTATTGCGGAGGCGCGCGCCGCCAAGAAGCAGGCACTGATCAGACAGGCGATAAACACGACCGTGCAGGGCAGCGCGGCCGACCTTATCAAGAAGGCCATGGTGGAGGTTGAGGATAGGTTGCCGGAGGGCGCCAGGCTCGTCCTGCAGGTTCACGACGAATTGATAGCCGAGGTTCCCGAAGACAGGGCCGAAGAGACCTCCAGGGTGTTGAAGGAAACCATGGAATCGGTCCTTTCCCTGGACGTTCCTCTGGTGGCCCGGACCAAAAGCGGCCGCAGGTGGAGCGACCTCAAGTAGCAAAGTGGGTTAGAGATGGAGAACATGCCTCTACGTGCTGATTCGGGATTTACCACCCGCACCGGGGTAATATGTGCAGACATGAAGAGGTTGGTTGCGCTCCTGTTCTTGTCGTGCCTTGGTGTTGCCGGAAGACTCCCCGCCTCTCCGGCGATTGGTGGCGTTCAATTCGCCAAGGTATCGCTCCGTATCGTGATAGCGGGGGAACGCCAACCTTCGAAAGAAGCCGGGGCTTTCGTATCCGACCTGCCGCTCGGAACCACCGGTCACCTGGACAGGCGGCTGTTGGTGACTAATGCTACGCGTGGGAGCAAGCTCAATCTTGCACTTCGGCTGGCCATTACGCCCAGCCTGGATGATGGAAGCAACCTCCACTGCGTGGTCCTTTCCGGCGCCACGCCGGAGGGAGGGAAAAGGGTGGACAAGTTCAGGGACCTCGTCTTTTCCCATCCGGGGGCTCAAATTATGGAGCTATACTCCGACAAGACTACGGGATACCGCGTTTTGCTCTCTATTTCGGCGGAAGTCGACAGGCCTTCGGCGGAGGGGATTGCAGCCGTGCCTTCCCTGCCCCCTATATCCTTTCTTGTGCGCGTTGAGAGGTGGGTTGGAGCGCAGAGGGATGAGATTGAGCAACTTCAGCTCCAATCGCTCGAAGGTAAAAGCGTTTCGCACGATTACAGCAGGAATGTTCCGCATTGGGTGGCGGATAAGGGCGGGGGTGACGAAGGGGAGCCGACCGAAACCTTGCCGGTTGTTAATCCCGGGAAAGGAAAGAAACCGCCGGTTATTCAGGCGGGCCAGAGTTTTACGATCCTCCTCCATCCTAAAACCGAGGGGAAGCGCTACAAGAACGAGGCAAATAACAAAACAAAGCCTGCCAAGAAGAAGCTGGTGTGGCGTAAAGAGTACTACCATCTTTCCCTGTTGCCCCTTTCCATCGCCGACGGACGTCTCTCTTTGAGCGTGCGGGTCCAAGGCAGGATCTTGGATCCAATTACCGGGCGGCTCTTGGCGCCCATCGATCTACAAGTCAGCAGAAAATTACTTTCGGGCCAGCCCGCGTCTTTCTATTTGACCCGGGAAACCAAATCAGGACCCGTTGGATACGTGGTTTGGATCGTACCTCGCTGGAAGGATGGCGATGTGGAAGAGAAGAAACGGGGACCCGCACCCGTGCAGGGCCTGACCGGCGCGCCTAAGAACGGGGGAGGCGGCAAGTGAAGAGAAGCGTTCAAGGGTGGAGGTCCATGGCTGCATGGGTGGTTTGCGTTGCCGCGCTCGTGGCGCCGGCATCCCAGGCAATTTCCGGGGCAAGCGGCTCCTGCTCAAAGTGGCTGGATCTTATGACCAGGATGTACTCCAACTTTTCCAGGATGGAGGCCCACTTCAAGAACTCGCTGGATGCTCCCGCCCTCAACCAGAAAGTGGTTGAAGAAGGCGTAGTATACCTGGAAAGAGGGGCTAAGATGCGGTGGGACTACACGACTCCCAGAGGGAAACTGGCCGTCTGCGACGGCAAGACCAGCTACCTCTACCTTCCTTCCGAGAACCAGGTGTTCGTCCAGCCGGTGAGGATAGGACCGCGGGCGCCGCTTGCCTTCAGGTTGCTCTCCGGGGAGGTAGACCTGAAGAGGGAAGTGGTGTGCCTGGGGGCGAGCGCAACCGGTGGAGAAGTGACCCTCTCGCTCAGGCTCATCAAGGGCGAGAGCGGCATCCACCAATTGAGGATTACACTGCTCAAGGTCAGCGGAGCGATCACCGGGATCACCTACAAAGACTCCATAGGAAACGTCATTACGCTCGAACTTTCCATGATTCGCAAACCCGCCCACCTTGATCAGAAGCTCTTTAACTTTACACCTCCCAAGGACGCCACCATCATCCGGAGTAGGTAGATCTACGCTTCGGGCCCAAGGCCGGGAAGGCACTGGTGTTTCAACCACGGAATTCGGGGACTCGGCGATTCTTTCAGGTGGCACGGATCAGGGACATGAATTCGCCGCGCGCTTTTGCATCCGAGAGAAAGGAGCCGCGCAGAGCGGAGGTTACGACCAAACTTCCCTCCTTTTGCACTCCTCTCATAACCATGCAGAGGTGGGTCGCTTCCATGACCACTCCAAGACCGCATGGGGATAGAACGCGACTCAGGGTATCGGCCACCTGCTCCGTGAGCCGTTCCTGGACCTGTAGTCTCCTGGCAAAGTGTTCGATAATGCGCGGAATCTTGGAGAGACCGATAAGACGCCCGTTGGGCACGTAGGCTACGTGGGCCTTGCCAAAGAAGGGAAGGAGGTGATGTTCGCACAAGCTGTAAAAGGTGACATCCTTGACGATTACCATGTTTCGGGAGGGCTCCTCGAAGGTGGCGTCATTTAAAATCGGGGCAAGAGGTTCCCTCGCGCCGCGCGTCAAATCGAGAATGCTTTTGGCGACGCGCGCCGGAGTTTGGGCGAGGCCGGGCCGGTTGGGATCTTGGTCGATCTTTGCGAGCAGCGTTCTCACGGCATCTTCCATCGTGCGCCTCCGAAGTCAGCCAGTATACCCGCCGCCGCGGGCTAAGGGAAGAGTTTTCTCGCGCTCTTTGTTGATCCTTCGGGACTAAGCGGCTCAGAAGGAGCACAGAGCCTGAAAAGGGAGCTATTTCGAGGCTGTTTGTGCGGCCGGTGTATACTGAGTTCATGCTCGGAACCAAGGGCGCATGCTCCATGATGCCGGGCAAATAACGTCTTTAAGGTCGCGATGGCAATGGGTGCGTGGGTTCTGTGAACTACGTTGCTGGATTCAGGGGACAGCTCTTGACAAGAGCTTCCGGAGGTGCTATATTAACTTCCGTCTTGGTGAAGAGGTAAGTAGAATGCCGGTTTACGAATATGAATGTGATGTTTGCCACGAGAGGTTCGAACGCCTTCAGCGTCTTTCGGACCCCTTGATCAAGAAGTGCCCCCACTGCGGTGGGCCGGTTCAAAAGCTTTTTTCCGTGCCGGCGCTCCAGTTCAAGGGAAGCGGTTTTTACGTAACGGACTACGCGCACCGTTCCGGCGGTTCGCCCACCTCCGCGCACTCCGAACAGAAGTCTTCGGAGACAAAGCATGGAGGGTCGAAAAGTGTATAACCCCCACCTCAAAGCTTCTTTCATAAAGCAGGGGACCGCATTAAAGGTCCCTCCCCCCAAAATCTTGCCCACCTAACTTTGCCCACCAAAACACTGCCCCTGCCGGCCCGTTTGGGCGGGCAGGGGTCCCACCTTAACTCGGTTGTGCGGCAGATTGTGGATGCGGGGATAAAGGTGTAACATCTAGGATTTTAGGAGCTTTCCATTGGCCGACTGGAAGAATTCGCTGAACTTGCCCCGTACGAAGTTTCCCATGAAGGCCCGTCTGACGCAGCGGGAACCGGAGCAGCTCAGGGCGTGGGAGGAAGAGAAGATATACGAGAAAATCCTGGCCGCCCGGGAAGGCGCGCCGGACTTTTCCTTCCACGATGGTCCTCCCTACGCCAACGGTCACATTCACCTCGGCCACGCCCTTAATAAGATTCTCAAGGATCTCGTCGTTAAATCCAAGACAATGGAGGGCTACCGCGTTCCCTACAAGCCGGGGTGGGACTGCCACGGTCTTCCCATAGAGCTGCAGATCGAGAAGGAAAAGGGTCGGCGGATTCGGGATATGGAAGTACACGCCTTTCGCCGTTTCTGCCGCCACTACGCCGACCGGTACATTGAGGCTCAGCGCGGGGAGTTTAAACGCCTTGGGGTATTCGGCGATTGGGAACAGCCCTACAAGACGATGGATTACGGCTACGAGGCGGAAACAGCTCGCGCCTTTGGCGAGTGTTTTCGGAAGGGCTACGCCTACAAGGGAATGAAGTCGGTGCAGTGGTGCATTCACTGCGGCACCGCTCTTGCGGAAGCCGAGGTTGAGTACGGCCCCCACAGTTCCCCAACGGTTTACGTCGCCTTTGGTATCGCTCCGGGCCAGGAAGCGAAGCTGCCGGAAGGGCTTCCCGCCGAAAAAAGCTTCGCTCCAATTTGGACGACGACACCGTGGACGCTCCCGGCCAATCTTGCAATAGCATTTCATCCGCGCTTCACCTACGTGGCGTTGCGCTGTAAAGACGGGACCTACGTGGTGGCTGAAGATCTCATTGACGCTTTTCTTGAAGATACGAAGCGTTCGGGAGAGGTCGTTGCGCGCTTCAAAGGAGCCGTGCTGGAGGGCGTTCGTTTTCGCCATCCCTTCCTTGAGCGCGATTCCGTCGGCATCCTGGCGGATTACGTAACCGCGGATACCGGAACCGGCTGCGTCCACACGGCTCCGGGCCACGGCCAAGAAGACTACGTCTCGGGAGTAAAGTACGGCCTTCCCATTCTCTCCCCCGTGGATGGCCGGGGAATCTTTCATGACGACGTAGCGTACTTCGCGGGACAACAGGTATTCGACGCAAACCCCAAGGTCATCAATCTTCTCAGGGAGCGCGGTGCTCTCCTGGGCGCGTCCACCATAGAGCACTCCTATCCCCATTGCTGGCGCTGCAAGAATCCGCTTATCTTCAGGGCCACCATGCAGTGGTTTATCGATATGGAACACGATGGTCTTCGGCAAAGGGCTCTCGCGGCCATAGACGGGGTGAAGTGGTTGCCGGCGTGGGGGAAACACCGTATTCACGGCATGATGGAAACGCGGCCCGACTGGTGCCTTTCCAGGCAGAGGCGATGGGGGGTGCCGATTACGGTTCTTACGTGCCGGGAGTGCGGTGAGCGTGTTCGCGAACCGGCCTTCTTCGAGACCGTCTACAAAAACTTCGCTGAGCGCGGCGCCGGCGTCTGGTGGGAGGAGTCCGCATCCTACTTCCTGCCGAAGGGGTATCGTTGTGCCAAGTGCGGAGGTGCCGAATTCAAGAAGGAAACCGACATCCTCGACGTTTGGTTCGATTCGGGCGTCAGCCACATGGTAATTCTCGGCTCCGGCAGGGAGAGCGCGTGGCCGGCGGAGATTTACCTCGAAGGGTCGGACCAACACCGAGGCTGGTTCCATACCTCGCTACTCACGGCACTGATGCTCAAGGACGCGCCTCCCTACAGGGAAGTGATTACCCACGGTTTTGTCCTGGACGAGGAAGGCAGGGCCATGTCAAAGTCACAGGGCAACGTCATCGCACCGGAAGAGGTCATTAAGAAAAACGGCGCGGAAATCCTGCGCCTTTGGGTTTCGATGGTGGACTACCGCGACGACGTACGTTTCTCCTGGGACCTCATAAAGAAAAGCGGCGACGCCTACCTGAAAATCCGAAACACGATTCGTTACCTCCTCGGAAACCTCTTCGATTTCGAGCCGGCCACCGATACCGTGGCCATGGAGCAACTGCCGGAAATGGAGCGTTACATCCTCCTCCTTCTTGATGGCCTGATCGAAAAGGTGGCGGGTGCCTATCGGGATATGGCCTTCCACGTTGTTTACCACGAACTCCTCAACTTTTGTACCGTCACCCTCTCGGCCTTCTACCTGGATATCGTGAAGGACCGTCTCTACTGCGGCTCGGCCTCCGGCATCGAACGTCGATCGGTTCAAACCGTTCTCTTTAAACTTGCCGACGCCCTGGTTCGCCTGATGGCGCCCATACTCTCCTTCACCGCGGAAGAGGTGTGGCGTTACCTACCCGGGCGTGAGACCGAATCGGTTCACATGAGCAGATTTCCATCGCCCTTAGGAATGAAGGATGAGGGGCTCCTGGATCGGTGGACTGCCCTGAGGGATGTCAGGAACGACGTCAACAAGGCCCTGGAGGAGGCTCGTACAAGAGGTGAAATAGGCAAGTCTCTTGAGGCCCGTGTGAAACTCGTGCCCTCCACCGGAGAACAGGCCGGGTTGCTCAAGGAGTACGAGTCGCTCCTCCCGGAACTCTTCATCGTTTCGCAGGCAACGCTGACGCCTGCCTCCTCCGGCAGCCTGACAGTTGTCGTGGGCAGGGCCGGGGGAGAGAAGTGCTCGCGCTGCTGGAACGTTACGACCGACCCGCGGCCGCACCCCGGCGGTACGCTCTGTCCAAGATGCGCCCGTGTTATTGAACAATACAAGGCATGAAGAAATTCTTATACCTGCTCGTCGCTCTCGCGGTGTTTCTTCTGGACCAGTGGACGAAGCTGTTGGTTGTCAGAAAGCTTCCCCTTGGCGCCCGTGATTCCATCACTTCCTGGTTCTCGCTGGTTAACTGGCGTAACGCCGGCGGGCTCTTCGGGATGCTGGACCGGCTTGGGCCCGCCTGGAGGATGGGAATCTTTTTGGTTTTGCCCCTCTGCGGGCTATCCATACTCGTCTTTCTCTTTGTCAGGTCCAACCGAGCGTGGGAGTTGCTCCTGCTCTCGGCCATTCTTGGCGGGGCGGCGGGGAATCTGCTGGACAGGGTTCGATTGGGAAGCGTAACCGATTTTCTCTACTTCCATCTGCCGGGAGGCCCCGGCTGGCCGGCTTTCAACGTGGCGGACGCCTTCCTGTCAACCAGTATAATTGTATACTTGGCTCTTTACCTTTTCGGGCCGAAGACGGAGCAAAGCGGTGCATCCGGTCCTCTTCACAATCGGTAGCTTCCCGGTAGGAACTTACGGTGTCTTGATGGCGCTTGCGGCGGCGGCGTCCATCGGGCTGGCGCAGGTTCTTGCTCCCGGCGCCGGTATCGAAGCCGCCAAGATGGTGGACCTTTTTGTCTACAGTCTCCTTGCGGCTTTCATCGGAGCCAAGGGAGCGCTTTTTATCGTTGACTTCAGGGGGCTTTCCGCCGATCCGGGCCGTTTTCTGATGGAGAATATGCGCTCTTTCGGCGTCTTCTACGGAGGCTTGGTGGCCGCGGCGGTCACGGCGGCCATCATTCTCAAGCGGGGCAAGATTCCCCTCCGGCCCGCCGCCGACGTCACCGTAGTTTGCCTGGCCCTCGGGCAGTCCATGGGTCGTTGGGGCTGCTTCTTCGCCGGTTGTTGCTACGGCAAGCCTACGTCGCTTCCGTGGGGTATGGTCTTCCCCGCTGTTCCAATTTGCGCCGATGGAACGAGAATCCACCCGTGGCCTCTCTACGCAAGCGCCGCGGACCTCGCAATCTTCGCAATTCTCTTATTCATGTTCAGGCGGCGCCACGCACCGGGCAACGTTTTCCTGGCGTACGTTCTGCTCTACGCCGTCGCCAGGGGACTGCTTGAGTTCCTGCGTGGGGATGAAGCGGGTAGGCTATACTTCGGTGGTAGGGTTTCTATTCCCCAGATCGTGGCTGTTGCCGCGATCGTGGCGGTCTTCACCGTTCTCGTTCTTCGCCGGAGACGGCGGAAGGTAAGTGGCTACAATGGTCCACAAGATAAGCCTTGTCCTGCCCGAAGACGGTGATCGACTGGACCGGCTTCTAGCGAAACTGTTGAGCGAAGAAAAGTTGTCCAGGTCGGCCGTCAAAGCGCTCATCGTTAGCGGTGGAGTGACGGTGGACGGCCGCCCCGCCAAACCATCGATGGCCGCGAAGGTGGGGCAGCGAGTGGAAATCGAGGTGCCCGAGAAGCCTTTAAACACGGTGACTCCGCTCAATTATCCGCTGGCAGTAATCTACGAGGATACATCTTGTTTCGTCGTTGACAAACCGTCCGGCATGGTTACCCACCCGGCAAAGGGCCACTGGAATGATACACTTGTAAATGCGCTGGTGGGGTTGGGCGCTCCACTCTCCGCCGGATTCGTGGAAGGACGTCCCGGTATCGTTCACCGGCTGGACAAGGAAACCTCGGGAGTCCTGCTGGTGGCGAAGAACGACCGGGCACAGGCTTTCTTGGCGGAGCAGTTTAAGGAGAGAAGGGTGGAAAAGGTTTACGAAGCGCTTGTTTGGGGCCACTTCGCTTCCGACGATGTTGAAGTTGCCGAGCCCATAGGGCGCGACCCGAAGAACGGGAAAAGAATGGCGATCAGGAGGAACGGGAAGCCCTCCCAAACCTCCTTCAAAGTCTTGGAACGGTTGCCTCACATTAGCTTGGTGGAGGCGCGTCCCCATACCGGGAGAACACACCAGATACGTGTACACCTGGCCTTTCTTCACCATCCGGTTGTTGGCGACGAAATCTACGGGGGACGCATCGAAAAGGGGCTTCCCTCAGCACACCTTCGGAAGACCGTTGCGGAAGCTCACCGCTTCTTCCTGCACGCCCGTTCCCTGTGCTTCGAAAGTCCCTCCGCCGGAAAAGTTACGGCATCGGCTCCCCTTCCCCCGGATTTTTTGTCTTTGATGGAGGTGTTCTCCAACCATGGATAAAACAATAGCACTCATCGGTTGCGGGAAGGCAGGACTCTCGGTGGCACTTGCTCTCAAGAGAGAGGGCTGGCTGGTCGTGGGGTGCGCTTCACGGGGCAGCGAGTCGGAGAAACGGGGATCGGAATGGCTGAATTGCCGGATTCTTGGCTCTTTTTCTGAGATTCCAACCGGCGCCATCGTTGTACTCGGCGTACCGGAGGCGGCACTGAAAACCGTGGACGCGAAACTCGCCATGGAGGACACTCACCTGAAAGACCGCGTTGTCGTCCACCTCAGCGGAGGTCTTCCGGCCCGCGTGCTCGAAGAGTGCCGCCTGAGTGGCGCCAGCGTTGGTTCCATGCACCCCATCATGGCCCTGCCCGATCCACTGACGGGCGCAATACGCCTTAAAAAAGCCACTTTCGCCCTCGAAGGCAGGTTCAAAGCCGTGAGCGCGATGCAGGCCATGGCCCATTCCATGTCAGGCACGTACTTCATCCTCTCCACAAGGGGTAAGACCCTCTACCACGCGGCGGCCGTAGTGGCATCGAACCACCTGGTAGCACTCCTGGCAGACAGCGAAGAAATGCTGAAGCTGGCGGGGGGCGACATGAAGGTGGGCTGGCCGGCTTTTCAATCCCTCGTTGAGGGAACCGTGGCCAATTTCTACGCCGCGGGTTCCGTGGCTTCTCTCACAGGCCCCGTCGAACGCGGCGACCTTGAGATGGTCAAAACCCACCTGCAATCCCTGAAACGTTGGCCCCATCTCATGGAGCGCTACCGAATCATGGCTCTTGCAACCGTGGATATAGCCAAAAAACGTCATCCAGAGCGAAGTGATGAACTCCAAGCACTTGCAAAGCTCCTTATCGAATGGCAAAGTAGGAAGAGGAAGGGGTAGCCTATGGCTTTTTTCAACTACGCGACTATGCAGATGGCTGCTAAGATCGTCTACTACGGTCCGGGTTTGTGCGGTAAAACTACCAACCTCCAGTATATCTACAACAAAACCTCGCCCAAGAGCCGCGGCGAAATGGTTTCCCTGGAGACCGAAACCGATCGGACCCTCTTTTTCGACCTCCTGCCGATAGAGGTAGGCACCGTCGCGGGCTTTAAGACCCGTTTCCAGCTCTACACCGTTCCGGGACAAGTTTTTTATGGTGAAACCAGGCGAATGGTTCTCAAGGGAGTGGACGGGGTTGTCTTCGTCGCGGATTCGCAGCTTCCGATGAGGGACGCCAACATCGCAAGCCTGAAGGACCTCAAGCAAAACCTGGAAGCCATGGGCTTGAAGCTCCGGGACATCCCGATGGTTCTGCAGTACAACAAGCGGGATCTCTCCAACCTGTTACCGGTAAAAACCCTTGAAAAAACCCTGAACTGGTACGGAAAACCCTCTTTTGAATCCTGCGCGCTCAATGGTACCGGGGTTTTTGACACGCTGAAGGGAATCAGCCGTTTAACGCTGCAATCTTTGAAGTCCAAGTTGGCCGCGCCGCCGGAGGTGATAACGGTAAAACCCATCGAAAAAAGTCGGGGCGGCGGTGTTCTCCATCGGGGAGCATCCGCGTCAAAGGGGACGGTTTCCCTCCCACCTCCGCCCAAAGTCGAATTCGCAACGCGCAAGACCGTCGAAAGTGACGAAAAACTTGCCAGCACCGCGCCCAAGGTCAAAAAGGTAAACACCACCGAGCAGCGGGTCTCTTCCGAACTGGACAGAATCCGGGAAAGTCTCCTGGCCCCCCTATTGATCTCCACGCGTCCCAAGGTAAAGGATCTGGCGCCCAAGCTGAACAGAATCAAGGAGACCGCCCTCGCAGGTCCGAAAGACAGGGTTGTTGATCTTGTTCTGAAGGTGCCCGGGCTGCCGGAGAAAATGACTTCGGGCCAAAGCGTGCGGCTGAATGTCTCCATCAGCCTCGGCGGCAAAAAACGCGCTGTAAGGACCAGCCTCACCCTCTTTGGTGGTGATTTTGAACGCGCCGGGAACGGCTGGGCCGCGAGGCTGAAGCTCCTGCTTAAAAAAGCTTAAAACGTTTTTTCTTTCGATCCTCTTCGAGACCGGAAATCCTCGCCGCCAAGTTATCAACAGCGTGGTTGAGCTTGACGTTTTCCTTGACCAGCGCCTCGAACGTTTCCAGTATCAGATCGAGTTCCTTCCGCATAAAGAGGGGGTCAAGCTCAGAGACCAGGGTCTCCTTGACTTTCTTCAGGGGCAGGGACTGTTCGTGGGTCAAACGGTGAATGCGTTTCAATTTCTCCACGTCTTTGGGCCGGAAGCGCCGGTGGCCGCCCGCCGTTTTGGGAAGGCGCAGGTAGCCCCCGAACTCCTTCTCATAGAATCGGATGGTACTGACAGGAAGACCGGTTTCCTTCGAAACCACGCCAATGGAGAGCATTTTTTTCTCTTCGGCAACCTTGTCGGACATCACAGCCTCCCTTCAACCCCTGTAGATACCATACCCAAGAGTAAGGCCGCCTGCAAGCTTGCGACTTCAACCTGAATCCACCAAATTGCAACCGGCCTCGGTACGGGACCTGTTTTATCACCACCGGTTATTACGGAGCTTCCAGCTAAAAAATGGATGGTACAGTTACAGATCTGGCGGATCTGGAGTCAGGTCTTGTATTCGGGCATTGAAACGGAATAATCTTCAAGTCTTGGTGCGATACCTTGATTTGGCGGGAATCCGACGGCGCATCCTTGAACCATCATTCCGGCTCCCGGACGCGCTTCGCTTGCCGGGACTTCGGCTTGTCGGGAATCCGGCGGCGACATCCCGCAACGGGCCGATCCCGTAGGAGGGGCTTACAGCCCCGAATTGGTTGATGGAGATTCGCGGCAGGATG
>CAZIBS010000045.1:0-19439 GCA_964537405.1 uncultured Thermoanaerobaculia bacterium
AGAGCAGTCCAGTATGTTCAGGGGATCCGCGACCTTTACCGAATTGATAACCTGGTCTACGGTAATATTCATGTGGTACTGGGCGTGCGGGTTGAGCATCCCGTTGGCGTGGTTTTTTACCGCCACGCGCGCCAAGTCCTCCCTCGTTGTGCCGTACCTGTGCATGTGGGCCGTGGCAATCATGGCGTACAAACCCGGGAAGGTTACACCGTGGAAGGCCTCGTAGTCCCGGTCCGACGCCGCCGCGAGGGCATAGGTGGCCTGGGCGCCGGAAACATCGGTCATCTTCTCGACCCCACCGCATAGGACTATGTCGCTCATGCCGGAGGCCACCTCGAAGAAGCCGTTGCGAAGGGCCACGCCGCCCGAGGCGCAGGCCGATTCAACGCGTGACGCCGAAACGGGGAGCTGGCCCAGGTAGTCGGCCATCATCGAACCGATGTGTTCCTGGCCGGTGAAGAGGCCGGTCCCCATGGAACCTACTATCAAAGAATCCAGGTGGTCCACGCCCGCGTCGTCCATGGCTTCCAGGGCGGCCTTTACGAAGATGTCCCGCAGGGATTCCCTCCAGAGTTCCCCGAAGTCCGTCATCCCTATGCCGATTATCGCTACGTCGCGCATGGCCTTAGTCCTCCACGTTCTTCCGGATCTTACGCCGGAATTTGATATAGGTACCATAATCGATGTAGACGGGATTGGTATCGAGGTAGTCCCGCGTCGTTCTGGCCTTCCCCTGTATTTGAGGGAGCACGTCGGTAGCCGTGAAGATAAAGGCGTCCGCGCCCGCCCCGGAACCGAAGGAGCAAAAAAGAATGCGGTCTCCCGGCTTCGCCTTGTCGAGGATGGCGCTGAGCCCCAGTGGAGAGGCACCGGAGTAGGTATTGCCGAGAGTGGGTACCAGGAGGCCGGTCTTGTACTGCGCTTCCGTGAAACCCATGGCTTTGGCCATGCGGACTGGAAACTTGCCGTTAGGCTGGTGGAAAACGATATACTTGAAATCCTCCTTGCTTGCGCCGGTTTTCTTGAGGATTCCCTCTACGCCGCCTCTAACGTGCTTGAAGTAGGCCATGTCGCCGGTGAATCGGCCGCCGTGGCGTGGGTAGTGCATGTATTCCCGCCGCCAGAAGTCCGGAGTGTCCGTCATAAAGGAGTACTGGCTGTCGAGGCTGACCGCCACATTATCCCTGCCCATAATGAAGGCCGCACCACCCGCCGCCGCCGAGTATTCGAGGGGGTCGCCCGGGGCACCCTGCGAAGTGTCCGCACCTATGCCGATGGCGTAATCGACCTCCCCCGACTTCACGTGGCTGTAGGCTATGAACATCCCTTCAGAGCCCGCCTTGCACGCGAATTCGAGGTCCGCGCAGTGGCAATCGGGCACCGCACCCAGCACCTCCGCCACCGCCGTGCCCGAAGACTTCACCGCGTAGGGGTGGGACTCGGAACCCACGTAAACGGCGCCGATGCGGATTGGGTCTATCCCGGCACGCTTAACCGCGTTCCGCGCCGCTTCAACGGCGATGGTTATCGTATCCTGATCCGGCCCCGGAACCGATTTCTCCCGGAGCATCAGCCCTTTCTTGTAGCTGGGCGCGTCCGCTCCCCAGACCGAGGCGATCGACTCCACCTTGATCCGGTAACGGGGAATGTACGCTCCGTAACCGACTATTCCTACCATCCTGTCCTCCTTCAAGCGCTGAAACCAAGGGGTGAGCACCGACTAAGCAGAATATTCTAACCGAATTAGCCGCAACCGGCAAGTGGCCGTTGCCGGCAACTGGGTGTATACTATTGGGTTGATGGCTGAATTGATTAGGAGGTTGCTTCATGATATTTCAAGATGAGTTGAGTTTAAAAACCCGCCTGCGGGGAGTGATAGAAAAAACCGGAGACAACCCGCCCTACGTGGTAGCTGCATCGAACTTCCGTGGATCTCTCTCCTACGACCTGGCCGAAACGGGCGTTTTTGCCATAGACCCGCAGGTAAGGACCCGTGCGCGCCTTGCCATCAAGGATGCCGCCTTTGCCCTGGGGGTTCTCCCGGCTTCCATTCACCCTCTCTACTCCGCGATAGGCCGGGGAGAGACTGGAGGATTCACGGTTCCCGCGGTGAACATCCGGGGGCTGACCTTCGACATGGCCAGGGCTCTCTTCCGTGCCGCCATCAGGAAGGAGTGCGGCGCCTTCATCTTCGAGATAGCCCGCAGCGAAATGGGCTACACCAGCCAGAGGCCCGGAGAGTACGTCGCCGTGGTGCTGGCCGCCGCCCTTCACGAGGGCTACCGTGGTCCCGTCTTCATCCAGGGCGACCACTTTCAGGTCTCCGCCAAGGGCTACGCCGCCTCGCCAGAGGAGGAGGTTCAGGAACTCAGGGAATTGTGCCGGGAGGCCGTGCAGGCAGGCTTTTACAACATAGACATCGACTCTTCCACCCTCGTTGACCTTAAACGCGACACGCTGGGCGAGCAGCAACGCGACAACGCCGCCGTCTGCGCGGAACTCACGCGCTTTATTCGAGAGAACGAGCCCGGGGGAACAACCGTTTCCGTGGGCGGAGAGATCGGCGAAATCGGCGGCCTCAACAGCACGGTGGAGGAATTTACGGCCTTCATGGAGGAGTACCTCGCAGCGTTGGGCGGTGGAGAACCGATAAAGAAAATCGCCGTCCAGACCGGAACCAGCCACGGCGGCGTCGTGCTCCCGGACGGCGCCATCGGTAGCGTGAAACTGGATTTCAACGTTCTCTCCTCCATATCCGAAGTGGCCAAAAGCCGTTATGCCATGGGGGGTACCGTCCAGCACGGCGCCTCCACCCTCCCGGACGACGCCTTCCATCACCTGCCCAGCCACGGCGCCTGCGAGGTTCATCTTGCAACCGGTTTTCAGAACATGATATTCAACCATCCCGCGCTGCCGCGGGACTTCAAGGCTTCCGTATACGACTACCTGGAAGAACGGTACGGCGGTGATCGTAAAGAAGGCCAGACCAGAGAGCAGTTTTTCTACAAGACCCGTAAGAAGGGCTTCGGCGGAAAACTCAAGCGGGAATGGTGGAACCTGCCCAAGGAGACCAGGGCCGTCTTGCGGCGCTCTCTTGAAGACAAGTTTGCCTTCCTGATGGACCAACTCAAGGTAACCGGCAGCCTGGAATTGGTGAATCGCTTTGTAAAGGCGGCGCCTCCCCGTTAAGTCTTCCCCGCCGCCATTGATCCTCGGCCAGATGGCGGATTCAGGCTAACGTGTTGACAATAAAGCCCGTTTCGGTAATAATTCCGTTTTTGCACCTCCGGAGAATCCGGAGGCTTTAGTTCGGCACCCATTCTTTAAGTAGGGGGAATCTCCCGGGTGCACTTCGTTTACTGAACTCTCGCAAAGGAGGCGATTCATGTCCTGGTTTCTCCTTATGGCCCAGTCCGCCGGGGGAGGCGGCAACCAAAATCCTATGGGTATCATAATCCCCGTCATTCTCGTTATCGGGGTTTTCTACCTCTTGCTCATTCGTCCCCAGACGAAACGTTCCAAACAGCATCGCGCAATGACCCAGGCCCTGAAGGCCGGCGATTCCGTCCTTACAGCCGGGGGTATCCGTGGGAAAGTTGCGGCTGTCGACAAAGACACCGTAGTTATTCGTGTAGCCGATAACGTAAAGATAACCTTTAACAAATCCGCCGTTTCGGGCGTTCTTAAAGAGTAGGGGCAAACAATGAAGGAAAGCGTCAAATTCCGGCTCGGCCTGGTTCTGATTGTTATTGCCCTCAGCGTCTTTTTTTATTTCAATAACGGGGTGAAGCTGGGGCTCGACCTGAAGGGCGGAGTACACCTGGTCCTGTTGATGAACACCGACATCTCGGTCTATAACCGCGTTCAAACGGACATTCATACCGCGGAGGCGGCCCTAAAGGACGACAATGTTCCCTTTGATAAAATATACTCGTCCAATAAAGAGAAGGACGCTTTTATCATTGAGGGCCATGACCCCAACCTCGGCATGTCGGTTCGCGACATTTCGAACAGCCAGCTTAACAACTACAGTTTTTCCGCCCTGGGCGAAGGTCGTTACAAGCTGACGCTCAAGAGCGCCTTTGAAAAGAAACTCCGGGACCAAGCCATAGTGCAATCTGTAGCGGTCATTCGCAACCGTATCGACAAGTACGGCGTTTCCGCGCCTTCCATCCACCGGCAGGGCCTGGGTTCCAACAAGATCGTCGTGGAGTTGCCGGGAGTACAGGACTCGACGGAGATTAAGGCCCTCATTGGCAAGGCAGCCCAATTGGAATGGCACTTGGCCGTAGGTCCGAAGCGTGGGGCGCCATCCCGTGAAGCCCTCATAAAGGCGCTGGGCGGCAAGATACCGGCCGACGTCTCCATCTATCCCGCCAGCCGGGCAAAATTCGGCGGGCAAGTTTACTTCGCACTGAAGTCGGTAGCGCCGATTACCGGCGCGGATCTTCAGGACGTCCACGTCGGTGGGAACCAGTTCGGCCAACCGGTGGTGAACTTTCAGCTCTCCGCCACGGCCGGTGAGCGCTTCCGCCTGTTGACGCGGACCCATCTGCACCAGATTCTTGCCATAGTCCTTGACGGCGATGTCATCTCCGCCCCCACCATCAACCAGGAAATCGGCGACAGCGGACAGATATCAGGCGGCTTCAGCGCCCAGGAGGCCAAGGAACTCGTCTTCCAACTAAAGTCCGGCGCTCTTCCCGCCATTCCACATTTCGCCGAAGAGCGAACCATTGGGCCCAGCCTCGGCCTCGAATCTATACACCGGGGTTATGTCTCCGGTCTCTTGGGTCTCCTGGCCATTTTCATCTTCATGTTCTTCTACTATGGCACCTCCGGAATCAACGCCAACGTCTGTCTTCTGCTGAACCTCGTCATACTGATGGGAATAATGACCCTTTTCGGCCTGACGCTTACCGTGCCCGGCATCGCCGGCATTATTCTTACCCTCGGTATGGCGATCGACGCCAACGTGCTCATCTTTGAACGCATAAAGGAGGAGTTGCTGGAGAACAAGACGGTGCAAACCGCCATCGCCAACGGCTTCGGCAAGGCCTTCATAACCATTTTCGACAGCAACGTCACAACCCTCGTCGCCGCTCTCTTCCTCCTCCAGTTCGGGACCGGGCCGGTACGGGGCTTCGCCGTTACGCTGACCGTCGGCCTTCTGGTTTCCATGTTTACGGCCATCGTCGTCTCGCGTCTCATCTACGACATCGTCCTGAAAATCCGGGGCAGGCACAACAAGCGCGTTACGACTCTTTCAATTGGATCGCTCAAGCTATTCCAGAATCTTCACATCCCCTTCATGCGGTACAAATATTTCCTGCTCTCGATCTCCGCCGCCCTGATACTCATCGGAGTAGGCAGCCTGGCCACGCGGGGCATCAACTGGGGTATCGACTTCCGCGGCGGCGAGGAGATGCAGGTGCGGTACTCCCATCCCGTCAACCCCATGATCATTGAGAAGATGCTACGCAAGAAAGTCAAGGGCGCCATTACCGTAATTCGCCTGGGCAAAAAAGAGGCAAACGAGATACTCATCCGGATGGACGCAAAGGACCGCAACGGTAAACTCATGAACGAGGACCAGCTCTCCAACAAGAACCGCCTGATCCTGACGACCCTCCGCACCCCGGCCATGCAGAGCGCACTCGCAGCCGGAAAGATCGACGTCAACACCGCCAACACGAAGGCAATCGCCGACGTTATTCTCACTGGAATGCACAAGGGGATCATCTCCGGGACCGATGCGGCCGGCAAGTCTCTGGCCGATGCCATTGAGCGGTTCAGGAAGATGCACAACGGCCTACTGCCCTCCATGGCAGCCCTCAAGCAGATCAGCGGCATGACGAACCTCATGTACAAATACCTTCAGAAGAAGGTGGTTGTCGGCGCCCTGGCCGTCGAGAGTATCGACACGGTAGGCCCCACCGTCGGTAAGGAGTTACAGGACAAAGCCATCCAGGCCGTTATCGGCTCCCTCATCGGGATACTGCTCTACGCTTGGTTACGTTTCCAGTTCCGCTTCAGCGTGGGCGCCGTCGTCGCCCTGATACACGACAGCCTCATCGCCATCGGTTTCCTCTCTCTCTTCCATATAGAGGTGAACCTACCCGCCGTGGCCGCGCTTCTTACACTGCTCGGCTACTCAATCAACGATACCATCGTGGTCTACGATAGGATCAGGGAACTCATGAAAACCACCCGGAGCACGGAAGACGCCGCGCTTATTAACCGCGCCGTCAACGAAACTCTCTCCAGGACGGTGATTACATCGGCGTTGACCTTCTTCGTGGTCTTTGCCATGCTGATCTTCGGCGGAAAGGTGCTTTTCGCTTTCTCCTTCGTAATGACCATCGGCATCATCGTGGGGACCTACTCCTCAATCTTTATCGCCAGCCCCTTCGTACTCCTGTGGAACTACATGGGGCTCCAGAAAGCGTTCTCCAGGAAGAAGAAGCGCTACGCAAAGTGAAAGCAACACATGGAACGCAAACGGCCCGGAGTTTTCTCCGGGCCGTTCTGCATTCCGGGCGGCGGGATCATGACCGGAAGGAAAGGCGCTTTTTTGCCACCCGCCCTCTCCCCGGCTTCCGTGCCGGTCCTTCATCGCCAAGGTATGCTTTGTTTCAATCGCCCGTGGACTCGGAATCCGGGGCCTCGCGACGTCGAATCAGGAAGCATCCCAGGCCCAACAGTAGGAGCGTGTAGAAGAGGAGGAAGGCAACCGCGGCGGGGCGGCTCTCCGACGAGGCGAACATGTTCTGAACAACGCCCTCGGCGCCGGTGGCGTGGGGCATAAGGGTATGCAGATGGAATAGAAGGGTAAAGCGCTTGAGAAAACCGGGGAGCCACGCCACCATATTTTCCCACCCGAAGCCCACCAGAAAGCCCCAGTAGGTCGGCTTCTTAAAGGCTATGCCGAAGAAGGCGAAGAGCGCTCCGTAAGATACCACCGCGAAGCCCGTCGTGGCGAGATCTCCGAGGAGCGTACCGGCCTCTTGCACGATGATGTGGCCGGGCGCGCCCCACAGCGCCAGCAGGTAGCTGCCCGCAACCGCCAGCCAGACTCCGGCCGTTAGAACCACAACCATGGCGGCGTACTTTACGAGAAAGACCTTTTCCCGCCTTACCGGCCTGGTGAAGAGGTAGGAAAGAGTCCCGCCTTCCACTTCGTCGGCTATGAGAGACGTTCCAAAGAAGAGAGTCGTCAGGGGAACCAGGAAGGCCAGTACGTAGGTCACGACCAGGATGGCGTAGAGACTGACGCCGCCCATCGGCACCTTGACGCCGTTTGCAATCAGAAGCCTGAGAGTAATGGCGATTGCCCAGGGCAGGATGATGAGAAAGCCGAAGAGAAAAACCTTCACGGATCTCGCCATGCGCCTGAGGGTGAATGCGAAGAGCGCACGGGTCGCATTGTCCATCATCACGCCACCAGGTAGGAGAAGACGGCCGACAGGTTGTCGTCCAGGGGGTTTAATATCTCGAGGCCCGCGTCCCCTTCGGCCAGCAGCGCCGTCAGCCTTCTCTGGAAGTCGGCCGTATCGGTGACCTCCACGGTCAGGTTGCGCTCCTCGGCTTCAAAAACCAGGGAGTGTACACAGTTCCATCCAATGAGCCGTTCCGCCATGGCGCGGCCGTTGGAGACGCGAAGAAAAATCCGCATGGGGCGGCCGGCTATGGCTTGGCGCACCTGTGACACCCTGCCGGAAGCCAGGAGCTTGCCGTGGTTAAGGAGAAGTATCCTGGAGGTCATGGCCTCCACCTCGTGAAGGAGGTGAGACGAAACGAGGACGTACCTTCCCTCCTTTCCCCACCTTCGTATGAGCTTTATAGTCCGCGCCCTGGCCTCCGGGTCCATCCCGTTCAATGGTTCGTCAAGGAGGATAACTTCGGGGTCGTGGACCATGGCCTGGGCCATTTTAACCTTTTGGCGCATTCCCTTGCTCATGGTGTGGATACGCTTCTTTGCTCCCGTACCCATGGCTACATCTTCGAGCGCCCTTGCGGCCCGCTTTTCGGCCTCGGTTTTTAAGAGGCCGGAAAGTCGTCCCATGTAGGCTACGAACTCCACTCCCGTAAGGCCTTCATAGAGGTTGTTAGAGCTGGGACAGTACCCGATGTGGCGTAAGGCCTTCGGGTTGGCGAAAAGGTCTTCGCCGCCCATGGTCACGCTGCCGGAGGAAGGCTTGAGAAGCCCGGCCATGAGGTTTAATAGCGTGCTCTTGCCGGCACCGTTGGCGCCCAGCAATCCGGTAACGCCTTTTTCCAGCTCTACGGCCAAGCGGTTAACCCCTACGACCATTCCGTACCACTTGGAAACGGTATCGACCTTGATCACCTGAGCACCCCCCGCCCCGAGAAACGCCGTGTCAGCACCGCTCCGCTACCGACCGCCAGCAATACAAAGAAAAGCACCGTCCATAAGCCGTTTATAGCCATGAAGGAAGGCACCGGGGCGCCCAGGCACCGGTCGGCGAGCATGCTGAGTTCCTTCGCAACTGAAAAGAACCATACGGCGTGTTCCCTTGTTATATCGAAGATAACGCCACAGGCTACGTCTGAAAGAAACACCACGCCTATAAAGGTAAGGCCGGCCGTGCGGGGAGACCTTGCAAGCGAGGAGATGGCGAGTACGAAGAGGACGATTGTCCCCGGCCCCAGGAGCGTGTAGAGGAGCGTTCCCCACAGGACGCGGAAGTGGATGAGAAGCCACCCTGCTTCCCCGGTCAGCCCAACCTGAAAGGTCACCAGAACAAGAACCGGCACGAGAGAAAGCAGCAGGAGAAAAAACCCCAGCGCGGCGCCCTTGGCCCAGAGGTACTGGAAGGAACCCAACGCCCGGCTCAGGAAAAGCTCCAGCGTCTTGTCCCTCCTGTCTCTCGCCACGAGACCGGCGCCCACCCAGATCACGACAATGAAGAGGAGGAAAATCTCGTATCCATTGCCCAGCAGAGAAGCGACGAGTTTTTCGTTCACGACCGGCAATTTCCGTACGAACCCCTTTAGCGCACCCGCCGCTCCCAGTTGTGTATGAAGGAAGGTGAGGGCTACGCCGTAGATCCACGGAATCAGCGCCAGCAGCAGCAGGAAAAGAAAGCGCCGCTTTTTCAGGAAGGGCGTCACCTCTTCGAGAAAGAGGGGAAACCATCGCGCTTTCCGGGAACAGCGTCGGCCGGTGTAGCTTTCGTAGCCTTGCTCATAGACCGGCATGACTTGCTCCGTTTTTCTCTAATATGGACAGGAATAGTGTTTCAAGCGAGGTGGATTCCCGGATAAAACGGCTTATCGCGCCGCCGGCCGATTGGGCCACCCGGAAGACCGACCGTGTGTCGGCATCAGGGGGCAAGACCAGTCTCAACAATCCATCCTTCCCGGCTTCCACACTCCAACCCGCCGCCTCGCAGGCCCGCTTGAAGACGCCCTTTGGCCCGGCCCACTGGACAAGGAAATGCTGCGCCTCGCTCCTTGTCCAATCTTCTATGGTCGCGCCGGCCAGGATCTCTCCCTTGTGGAGAATTACGACCCGGTCGCAGAGAACCTCCACGTCCTTCAGGATATGGGTTGACAACAGGATTGTCTTTCCCTTTTTCACGAGGTCTCCACAAAGTTCCAGCATTTTCTCCCTTCCGGGTGGATCCATGCCGTCCGTTGGTTCGTCGAGGAGAAGCAGAACCGGGTCGTGAACGAGGGCGGCAGCGAGCTTGAGGCGCTGGCGCATTCCCGTAGAGAAGGTCTCAATGTTTCGGTAGCGGCTCTCCTCCAAGCCGACGTACTGCAAAACTTCGTGGGCGCGTTCCACGGCCGACCTTCGGGGCAGTCCGGAAAGCTGTCCCAGGAGGGCCACCCAAGACACCCCGCTGACGCCTGATCTTACTCCCTCTGTTTCGGGTACGTAACCGACCAGGTCCCTGAGGGATGGACCAAGGCGCTTGCTGTCCCGTCCCATCAGGGTAATCGCGCCTTTGTCCAGGGGCACCAGGTTCAGGAGAACTTTGATGAGGGTCGTTTTCCCCGCACCGTTCTGCCCCAACAGGCCCACGGCCCCGCCGCCAATCTCAAAGGTGACACCCTTTAAGGCTTCCTGTTTCCCGTAGCTTACATTTACTCCCACCACCGAAAGAATCGAATCCATAGACAATCCTTACGTACCATCGCTGGAATAAGTTTCACCACCCGCTCTCTTTTCTCCGGCCATAGTATCCGCCTCGCACGACAGGTTATTCTACCATCGTCCTGCAGAAATCCCGATCCTGGGGGCTGCCCGGGACTTTCTTTCCTCACCGGGATAGAGCATAATACCTTGGTGGACGACGCGATCCATTATAGGGTCGTATTGGTTGGAACGGGAGGAGACAATTCTTCACACCTGTGCATTTTCCTGTGGATAACGATGGCCGAACGATTGTGGAAAAGTATACTGGCAGGGGTTGAAACAAGGGTGTCCGCGGTTAACTTTAACGCGTGGTTCAAACCGCTGCAGCCAATTCGCAAGGATGGACACGTCCTGTGGATACGCGTACCCAATCCCCTCTTCAAAGAGTGGATGGAAAACAACTATCGCGACCTCTTCGACGCCGTTTCGAGAGAAATCGGCTCGGAGAACCTGTCTCTCGTCTTTGAGACGGACCCGGAGGAAGAACCCACGCCGGCGCTTCCCGCCCCACCACAAAAAAACCCGTCCACAAAGCGGCTCAACGAGGAGGATGGAATCGCCAGGAGCCCCAATTTTATTCCCAATTACTCTTTCGACTCCTTCGTGGTCGGCCCCTCCAACAGGTTTGCCTACGCCGCCTGCCAGGCGGTTGCCCAAAACCCATCCAAGGCCTACAACCCTTTGTATATCTACGGCGGCGTCGGTCTTGGTAAAACACACTTGATGCAATCGATCGGCCAGGAGTTGCGAACGACATTCCCCAGCCTCAGCATCTCCTACCTATCCACCGAACGCTTTATGAATGAAATGATCAGCTCCATATCCCATAGGCACCAGCACGAGTTCAGGGAGCGATACCGCCAGGTGGACATACTCCTTCTCGACGACGTTCAATTTCTCGCGGGCAAATCCGGAACCCAGGAGGAACTATTTCACACCTTCAACGCCCTTCACGATTCGCAAAAACAGATTGTAATCAGCAGCGACTGTCCACCCAGGGACCTGGAGAGTGTAGAAGAAAGGCTGCGCTCGCGCTTCGAGTGGGGCCTCATCGCGGATATACACCCGCCCGAGTTGGAAACCAAGGTCGCCATTCTTTACAAAAAGGCCGAATCGCAACACGTGGTCATTCCCGAAGAGGTGGCGCTCTATATCGCCGGGCGCATCCAGAGCAACATCAGAGAGTTGGAGGGTTCTCTCCTGCGCTTAATCGCCTTCTCTTCCTTCAAGGGAAGACCCATCACCATGGATCTCGCTCAGGAAGCATTTAAGAACCTCTTCAAAACGGAGGGCCATAACGTAACCATTGAGAAGGTTCAAAAACAGGTCGCCGCTTTCTACAGGATGAAAGTTCAGGACCTGAAGTTGAAGAGCAACAAGGCCGACATCGTACTGCCCCGGCAGGTTGCCATGTACCTCTGCAAAGAGCTGACAAAGGCGTCGCTGCCGGAGATTGGCAGGAGGTTTGGAGGCAAGCACCACACGACGGTTCTTCATTCCATACGCAAAATAGATGAGGCTTTGCGGAAAGACCCGCAGCTTCAACAGGATATCCACAAGCTTAACCAGTTGTTAAGCTGACTCTGGGGATTTGTTGTGCAAAAACGGCTGTGCCTTTCCTGTGGAAAAACGCTTCTACTCCTGAAGAAGATGGGTATCCTCATTTATCCAGGGATTTATCCACAGGAAAACCATCGGCCTGACTCGTGTCCCTACTTTCCCGGGTGCGTTTTCCACAGATTCACAGGCCCTACTGCTACTACTATTTAAAGAGGAGTACTATTTATGGATGTTAGAATCGAACCACGGCTGCTTCAAGCGGAATTATCTCTGGCACTTGGAATCATCGAAAGCAAAGCGACCATTCCAATCCTTTCCAATATTCTTCTACGGGCCACGGAAAACCAGGTGGAACTGGCCGCTACCGACACAGAGGTGACGATTCGTACCAGTTGTCCGGCCGAAGTGCTCGTGGGGGGAGGTGTTACCGTTCCGGCCAAGAAGTTCGGCGCCATCGTGAGAGCCTTTGCAAATCAAGAATCGCCACTATCGCTAAAAACAACCGAGGAGGGCAAACTCTTTCTACAACCCGTAGGCGGAGAGCAGGAGTATCTTCTGCAGACCCTTCCCGAGGAGGACTACCCCGTTTTGCTCCAGCCGGAACCTGATAGGACTTTTACCCTTCCAATTGAGCTGTTTAAGGATTGTATTACGGATATTCTCGTATCCATAGGCGGTGACGACGCCCGTTTTTCAATCAGGGGTGGAATGCTGATCCTTGAAGCCGGTAAAATCGTCATGGTTTCCACGGATTCCCACAGGCTGAGCTATACGGAACAGGACTGCTTGACCGGGGTGGAGGAACCGCAAAGAGTGATCGTACCAAGAAAAACCTTTGTGGAGTTTTTGAAACTCGGTGAGGAGAATGGGACTTTCGATTTGTACCTCAAGGACAAACACATCTTTCTCAAATCCGGACGCAGACTTCTCTACAGCAGGTTGATGGACAGCACCTTCCCGGCCTTTGAAAAAATTCTGACGGGAGACCTCGGCAATAGAGCCATCATAGACCGAAAGGTTTTTCTGGAAAGAGTCAAGCGTGTCGCCATGGTTGCGGAAAGCACAACCAGGGCTGCTACGTTTAGCTTCGAACCCGGGACCGCGGGGTTGGAAATTCAAGTAATTAACCAGGAAACCGGTGATAAGGGGCGGGAATCGGTACCTTGCGAATCCTACGAGGGAGAGGCAATAACCATGGTGTTCAACGTGGACTGTCTCATCGATTTTTTGACGGTGTGCAGTGAGGAACTGGTAAAGATAGAAATGAAAGATGCTAAATACCATGCCCTGCTGGAGCCGGTTCGTCCTGAAGGCAAGGGTGTTCATAAGTACGTAATCATGCCGCTGAGGTTTGATTGAAGCTAAAGACCCTTCACGTGGAAGGATTTAGAAACTTGAATTCCGCATCCGTTCAGTTTTCATCGCCCTCTACGCTTTTATATGGCGATAACGCCCAAGGTAAAACAAACCTGCTTGAGGCGGTATACCTGCTTGGAACAACGCGCTCTTTTCGCGAGAACCGTACCAGGGTGCTCATCAACGACAAAAAAAAATCATCGCTGATAAAGGGGAATATTGAACACAATGGGATAGGCCATTCCCTGGCGGTGGAACTAAGCAGCGAAGGCAAATATTATACCCGGGACGGCTCAAGCCTCGAACTGGCGGAGTACGTAAAGACTATGCCGGTAGTGGTGCTGTGCTCGGAAGATAAGGCGCTCATTAACGGTTTGCCAAGGAATCGAAGGCGTTTATTGGATGCCGTGGCTGTATGGAGAAGGCCCGCTTACCTGGAGCGTCTTCTCGCCTTCGGTGGCTGTTTGAGGCAGAGAAACAAGCTGTTGAAAGCAGGTTGCCGTCAAGCGGGAGAACTTGATGCGTGGACGGAGACCTTTGTGGCGCTCGCCAGGGAGGTCAGGCAGGCCAGGGAAAACAGCGCCGCAAGGCTTAATGAAAAGCTGGCTGCGATCAAAGAGGAAGCGGCAGGCCAAGAAAAGTTTGTTCTCCGCTATCGTCCCAGTGGTGGCGACAACCTTCGGTCGGAACTTGAAAGGGTTAGAAAAGAGGAGATAGATGTAGGGGTGAGCCTGGTGGGCCCGCAGAGAGACAGGGTAGATTTTTTACTGGATGGTAGGTCGCTTAGAAGCTACGGTTCTTCCGGCCAGGCAAGAACGGCCCTTTGGATGATAAAGTTATCAAGTCTGCTGGTAGCGGCGGAAGAGGGAGGAACGACTCCCATTTTTTTGCTTGACGATGTGGAGGCGGAACTTGACAACGCGAGGATAGAGAGCATGGTAAGACTGACCAGCGGTAGGGCGCAACTCATGATGACGGCTACAAAACCACTGGCCACAGCGTCTTTTAAGCCACACCACTTCCGGATTGTGGATGGACGCGTCTACGACGTTGGATAGGATATTTTTTCTGGAGAGGAAAACGTGAGCGAAGAAAAACAATACAACGCCTCTTCCATACAGGTTCTTGAGGGGCTTGAAGCAGTCAGAAAAAGACCGGCCATGTATATCGGTTCAACCGGGTCTTCGGGGCTGCACCACTTGGTATGGGAGGTGGTCGACAACTCCATTGACGAGGTCCAGGCCGGTTTTTGCGACCAAATCAAGATAACCGTTCACGCGGACGACTCGATAACGATAGAGGATAATGGACGCGGGATACCGGTGGACATGCACCCGGAAGAGGGCGTATCGGCGGCCGAGGTTGTGCTTACGAAGCTGCACGCCGGAGGAAAATTCGATAACGATTCCTACAAGGTGTCGGGTGGTTTGCACGGAGTCGGCGTCAGCGTCGTAAACGCCATTTCGGAGCGGTTGGAACTGGAAATCTGGAGAGACGGGGGTGTATATCTCCAGACCTATGAGAAAGGCGCCCCAAAGGGGCCCCTCGTAAAAACGGGGGTTCCCAGGCCGAAATCGAAGCACGGTACGCGCATAACCTTTAAACCGGACGCCGAGATTTTTGAAACAACGGCCTTCTCATGGGATATTTTAAATTCCAGGATACGGGAATTGGCCTTTCTGAACTCCGGATTAAAAATAAACATTGTAGACGAGAGGGAGATTGATAAGAAAGCCGAGTACTACGTAGAGGGAGGAATCGGCGCCTTTGTGGAGTATCTTAACCGTGGAAAAACCCTCCTTAACCAGCAACCGGTGGTATTGAAGGCCGAACGCGATAAGATGCTTCTGGAATGCGCCATTCAATGGAACTCCGGCTACAACGAGATGGTTTACTCCTTTGTTAACTGCATCCACACGGTTGAAGGGGGTACGCACATGGCCGGCTTTCGTGCGGCCCTGACGCGCTGCATAAACAACTACGCCGTTAGTAGCGGACTGGCAAAAAACGCCAAAGCTTCACTTTCGGGAGAGGACGTACGGGAGGGAATCTCCGCCGTTCTATCGATCAAAATCCAAAACCCCCAGTTTGAAGGCCAAACCAAGGCGAAACTGGGCAATTCGGAAGTTAAAGGCCAGGTAGAGTCGCTGCTTAACGATTTTTTAAGCCGCTACATGGAAGAGCACCCCAAGGTAGCTAAACTGATCGTCACAAAGGTCATAGATTCGTCGAGGGCAAGAGAAGCCGCCCGCAAGGCCAGGGAACTCACCCGAAGAAAGAGCGCCCTTGACGGGGCGTCGCTTCCCGGAAAGCTGGCCGATTGCCAGGAGAAAGATCCGGCTCTGTGCGAGTTGTTTATCGTAGAGGGCGACTCGGCCGGAGGTTCCGCAAAACAGGGGCGGGACCGCAAGATACAGGCAATCCTGCCCCTGAGGGGCAAGATCCTTAACGTAGAAAAATCCAGGCTGGACAAGGCTCTCTCCAACAACGAGATCAGGACCATCATTACCGCCTTGGGAGTAGGAACGGGACGGGAAGACTACAACCCGGAGAAACTTCGGTACCACAAGGTGATTTTAATGACCGACGCAGACGTTGACGGCAGCCACATACAGACTCTCCTGCTGACCCTCTTTTACCGTTTCTTTCCCGACATGCTTGACAGGGGCTATGTATACGTGGCACAGCCGCCGCTCTACAGACTCGCCAGGGGGAAGGAAGAGCGGTACATACGGACCGAGGATGAACTGGCCAATTTCTTCATAGAGAAGGCTGTAGCAACATTCAGGGTAAAGGTTCGGTCTACCGGAAGGACGCTGGAAGGAGAGAGCCTGGCGAAGGCCCTTTACGCCCTGCAAGGGTACGAACGGCTAATCGAAAGCCTGAAGAGGAAGGGTTTCAGCGAATCAATTCTTCTGTTTCTCTTCAAAGAGAAGCTGAACAGGGAACTCTTCGCCGACGTTGTACGGATGGAAGACCTGGCATCGGCGCTCAGGGAGAAGGGTTTCCAGGTGGGAGGTGTCTCCTTCGATCCGGAACACAGCCTCTACCAACTGACCGTACAGGATGAGAAACTGCCTATAGCGGCAACGGTGAACCACGCTCTGCACCACACATCGGAGTTCCTTACCACGATGGCGGTCCACGAAAAACTGAAGGATTTGGATAAGCCTCCTTACACCATAGAAAATGGCAATGACGCCATAGAGGTCGGAGACGTTCAGGCTCTTGTAGACGCGCTGCTGGGCGCCGTCAAGGGTAAGTACCACGTCCAGCGCTACAAGGGGTTGGGCGAAATGAATCCGGAGCAGTTGTGGTCTACAACGATGGACCCGGCGTCACGACGGCTTCTCCGGGTTCGCGTCGAAGACCCGGTTGAGGCCGACGACATCTTCTCTGTTCTCATGGGAGACGCCGTGGAACCCAGGCGCAGGTTTATAGAAGAAAACGCGCTACACGTAAGGAACCTGGATGTTTAATGGTGACAACTACCGTAAATAATTCCAAGCCGGCGCCGGGCCGGCCCGGCAGACTGGGGAACAGAGCATGACCACGAATCCGCAACTCTTCGACCGACCCATAGAGGTAACATTGGAGGGGGAACTCAAAAAGAGTTACCTCGATTACGCGATGAGCGTGATCATAGGCAGGGCGTTACCCGATGCAAGGGATGGCCTGAAGCCCGTACACCGGCGGGTACTGTACAGCATGTACAGCACATCCAACAGTTGGAACAGGCCCTACAAAAAATCGGCTCGCATCGTGGGCGACGTAATGGGCAAATACCACCCCCACGGCGACACGGCGATCTACGACACCATCGTCAGGATGGCCCAGGACTTTTCGATGCGCCACCCACTGGTTGACGGCCAGGGAAACTTCGGTTCCATAGACGGTGACGCCGCTGCGGCAATGCGGTACACCGAGATACGCATGGCGAAGGTGGCCCATTCCATGCTGAGGGACATCGAAAAAGAGACGGTGCCGTTCGTACCGAACTACGACGGCGAAGAGACGGAACCCCTTGTTCTCCCCACGGTTTTGCCAAACCTGCTGGTAAACGGTTCGTCGGGTATAGCGGTGGGTATGGCCACGAATATCCCGCCCCACAACCTGGGAGAGGTGGTGGACGCGATTATCGCCCTGGTGGACAAGCCGGAACTATCGATTCCGGAACTCATGAGGTACATTCCCGGTCCTGATTTTCCCACATCCGGCTTGATTCTTGGCCACGACGGCATAAAAAAAGCCTACGAAACCGGAAAGGGGCTCATCAGGATGCGGGCCTGCGCCCACACCGAAGAGTACACCAAGGGTAGAGAAGCAATCATTGTTACAGAGCTGCCCTACCAGGTGAACAAGGCGAACCTCATAGAGAAGATCGCCCGCCTGGTCAGAGAAAAACGGATCAAGGGAATAACCGATATAAGGGATGAATCCAACCGTGAAGGAATCCGCATGGTTATGGAGCTGGCGCGAGGAGAGGTGAGCGACGTCATCCTCAAGAAGCTCTACAAGTTCACGGATATGGAAACGACCTTTGGAGCGCAACTGCTCGCCATTATAGACAACCAACCCAGGCTTTTTAACCTCAAGAAACTTCTTGAGGTCTTTGTGGAACACCGCCGCGAAGTCATTCTGAGAAGCACCCGTTACGACCTCGACCGCGCAAAGGAACGCGCCCACATACTGGAAGGGCTTACCACCGCCCTTGACCACCTGGACGAAGTGATTGCCATGATACGGGGGGCTGCCAATCCGGAGTACGCAAAAACGAGCTTGATGGAACATTTTTCCTTTAGTGCGATCCAGGCCAAGGCCATCCTGGACATGCGACTGCAGCGCCTGACGGGGCTTGAACGCGAAAAGATACTGGAAGAGTACCGGGAAATCCTGGGAAAGATAGTGGACCTTTCCGATATTCTTGGGAGCGAGGCGCGGGTCAGGGCCATCCTCTGTGAGCAGCTCAGGATTCTCAAGGAGGAGTTTGGAAATCAACGGCGCACCCGGATCGTCGACGCGGTCGGAGATATCAGCATAGAGGAATTGATTGCCGAGGAGGAGATGGTTATCACGGTTTCACACGGAGGCTACATCAAGCGCACCGCTTCACACGAGTTCCGCAGCCAGCTCCGCGGGGGCAGGGGAAGGTCGGGAATGTCCACGAGGGAGGATGATTTTGTAGAGCGTCTCTTCGTAGCGTCAACGCACGACACCTTCCTGTTCTTTACGAACATGGGCAAGGTCTACGCGCTCAAGGTCTATGAAATACCCCGGGCCTCTACGGCCGCAAAGGGCCGCGCCCTCGTGAACCTGTTGAACCTGGATCCGGAGGAGAAGGTCCTGGGCCTCCTCTCCGCGAGGCAGTGTTTCGACGCTGCCCACTACCTCGTTCTGGCCACCAGGAGGGGGCTTGTCAAGCGAACCATCATGAAGGAGTTCGAATCCATCCGCTCCACCGGCAAGATAGCCGTTACCTTTCAGGATGGAGACGAACTCGTAGGAGCCGCCATCAGCGAGGGTTCCAGCCACGTCTTCCTGGCCACCCGAAAGGGCCGGAGCATTATTTTCTCTGAGGGTGACGTGAGGCCAACGGGAAGGACGAGCAGGGGTGTTATCGGGATAAGGCTCAGGCCGGCGGACGAGGTGGTCGAGATGGAGGTTGTAGCCGGAACCATCGTTGAATCGGCCGATGAAGAGGGTAAGGGCAAAGCCGTTGAGGTCGAGGGAGACATCCTCACCGTTACCGAGAAGGGCTACGGCAAGAGGACGCCGTTGAGGTACTATCGCATCCAGGGACGCGGCGGCTACGGTGTTATAAACCTTCAGGTCACCAAGAAGAACGGCCCCGTGGTTGGAGGTATGCACGTCACACAGGATGATGAAGTGATGGTCGTAACGGCCGGCGGCCAGCTTTTGAGGACCGCCGTCAAGGGTATCTCCAGGGTGGGGAGGCGAACGCAGGGTTTCAAGCTGATCAAACCGGTTCCCGGTGACCACGTGGCCGCAATCGCGAGGATTGAACCCGACGTTGAAAGGAAACTCGATAGCGTGGATATCGAGTCTCAGGAAGACAACCAGGAGTAAGCTCCCCCGTCCCGTCTCAAGGCTGTTTTCAGGGATTTTTCATCTCCCCTTTTAAACCCGTCGAAGACGTGGCGAGGCAACTTTTGCGCGTCGTCGGCCGCCTGCTCTACGGGACTCAGCCCCTTGGTTAAACCGAAGTTTGCTTTCGTTACAACGTTGAAATGCTTATGGGGTGTTGGGTTGCAGCTTATGTAGACTTCCGGGTTCTGGCTACAGTTGTCAAAAGACACTTTAAAATGAGTCTTAGGGGACATCCAGATTCCCGCACTGG
>CAZIBS010000046.1:0-8767 GCA_964537405.1 uncultured Thermoanaerobaculia bacterium
ACGGACACCCCCTGGTCAGGTGCGGGAAAATGGGTGTCCCTTAACTGCGGGAAACCGGATGTCCCTTGACACCTGTCAACACGCGTCTTGCGGTTATTTTCACACACGCAGGCGTAATTGACTTCTGATAGCGGAAAATCAGCTTCGGTCAGTCGTTTGCATTCCTTGGGGATCATTTCTTGGGCATCTCCATTCGCTCTGTCTCCCCTTTCCACCACTTGAGCAAGCGCATACGGTCTCTTCCCATGATGAATGGATATGAGATTGTTACAACGCCAAAACCGGCTCCTAACCACGGCCAGGCTTTGGTGATTCTCTGAAACAGGTTTTGCCCTTCTCCATACCGCCAAGCCAAGTAACCTATGAAGAGTTCAATTGCGAGCAGTATGCACACGGCCAGGAGGCTTCTTTTAACCGCAGAAATCACTAATCGTCTATGACGCGTGGCTTTCTCAGCCGCGTCCTTGGCATCCGTCATTTCAGCTAGTTTCGCTTCTGCGGCTCCGTGATCTGCGGCAAGGGCTTCGATTTTCTTTTTGTCTGCCTGTATCGTTTCCTGGGCCCTAGCGGCCTCCGCTGCTGCCGCCGTCTTCTGCTCCGCCAATTCTTTCTCCGTCCGCTCCTTTTCGGCCCGCAATGTTTCAACCTGCCTTGACAGCGCAGCCCGTTCCTCAAGAAGTACTTGGTTTTCTGAGGCGATGGCAGATTCCACTTGGGCTTGGAACTTTTCATCGTCCTGAGTAGCCCGCAGGTTATCTATCAGTAGGTCGTTCGAGAGTAAGCGAACCGCTGTTTCTTCCGGGAAGTCCTTGTATGTGGCCAACAGGCCAAGCATCTTGGAACATGCCTTGGCCGCGCCGCTTCCGATGGTCCTGAATTCAGGTATTGCGAAGGTCTCTGCAAATGACCGGTCGAAATCCTGACTGGCAGGAATGAATGGCCGAAGGATTTGCCATAATATGTTTGGCAACACAACGGACGTAAAAGTGTTCGCGTTCCTGCTCACCTCGCTGCCGAAGCGGTATAACGTATAGTCGCACGTCACAAACAGCGCGCCGACCGCAAGTGTAGATTTGGCGTTATTTCGGAGAGACCGCACGCAATCCAAAACTGTAGCGTCATGAGCGATTAGCGCATAGGGCTTGTCTTTCTTGCCCAACCGTTCCAAATACTCTTTATATTCAGCTTCGAGCGTAGCACGTTCCGTCAACCTTTCCTTCGATGGCTTGTAAATGCTGATGCCGTGCTGTGTCAGGAGAACATCCACGTGCTGATATGGCCGAAGGAAGGCGTCAACATCAACCCCGGTTTCCGCGTTCTTCTGGTGATATTTGAGTTCGATGCCGGACATGAAACACGATGTGGTGGCCGCTCGGCTCATTGCACGTTCCCATTTGTGCCTTCGCAGAATCCCACCATAGAATGATATCGAGGACTGGAGCTCATGGAGGGTTGCCTCATGATACCGCAATTTGATTTGAAGGTTGTGCGTAGTAATTGAATTCAATAGTTCATTCGACACATCTACAAGTGGGTGCACGTGGAGATCGAGGATGCCGAAAAGGAAGTTGGTATCACAAAACAGCGTAAGGGGAATAAGCTTGTCGCGGAAACGTTCCGCGACATCGGGGGACACCGCCAACGAAAAGTAGTTAGCCGCCCCGTCGGCGCACTCGGCGATGAATTGGGCTCTCTCCTGGTTCTTGCCAACGCTCGCCAGGAAATCAGAAATGGCATGCTTCGCTGATTCCCGATGCGTTGAGTTAAACTTTGCTTCAACGGCCTCTGCAAGGAGGGTTGACAGGCTGGAGGCATATTCCGGCGGAAGTTCAACCGAAGGGTCGAGAAAGACAGCGACCTGAATTCCATGTCTTAGGAAAGCCTTCGCAAGATAACCTTGCAGAGCGTCCCATGCGAGGTCTGCGTTGAGGTCGGGGAAACGGCCACCCATTTCCACCAACCATTGCTTCTTGACTCGTTCCTGCAACTGAGCCGCATGGTCAATGCGCATCTTGACTTTCGCTCGGGCATCGACTGTAAGGACATAGTTCGTCCCCAAAGGTTGGTGGACTTGTTCGGCAGATGTCAATTGCTCCAACGCTTCCTGAACCTGATGGTTGGGGGCGGCCACACCGAATATGTCCTTC
This sequence comes from uncultured Thermoanaerobaculia bacterium, assembly GCA_964537405.1. GTDB lineage: Bacteria > Acidobacteriota > UBA4820 > UBA4820 > DSQY01 > CAVRTJ01. The sequence goes on from CAZIBS010000046.1 coordinate 2,148, forward strand.
AGAATTGTGGCAACATCCTGAACACTTGATGCCTTCTCTTCCTCAAACGTGAATAGTGTATGAAGGATCAATTCCCGTAGGCTTTCGGCGGGGCTCTTAGTCTCGGCAATGGCAACGTAGTTGCACATCTGCTGAAGGGCAGTGCCCGGCACAACAATTTTGATGGCGGGATTTGGGGTTGTAGACATCAGACGGTCCTCTTGCTAATCATTTCCCATCCTTCCGCTCCCCATAGGGTGCTTCGTTCTCTCGCACCTGCACCTGCCTGCGCCGAGGCTTCGGCGGGCAGGTCGGCCGGGTCATGGCGTTCACCGATAGGTAGTAATGGGCCACCTTGGTTACTTCGTGCCATTCGAGCCGGGCCGGGTCCTTGACCGGTTCCTGGAGCGTTGGTTTTGTGGCGCGCACTATTTTCGTCTCCCTGCGATTCTCACTTTGGTCCCTTTGGCCCCTTTGCGGCCCTTCCGCCGTAGAGGAATCCGATGTCCTGTTTGTCCGGTTTTTGTCCTGTTTGGCACATTCCCAGAGCCTTCGTCTTCAAGTACGGGTGCGTCATGTGAGCCATGTGAGCCATTTATGAGCCCTTTGCATGTCGTGAGTCCTTTGAGCCCTTTATGAGCCCTTTGCCAGAGAGGACATAATACGTGCCCTTCCCGGTTGTCCCTATCTTTGTCAAAACGCCCCTGTCCACGAGGGATTCGAGATGCCGTGACGCCGTTGGTTTCGACACCCCAAACTCCTCTTGATACTCCTTGTTGCCGATTCTGCCACGGACTTTGAGCAGCGAAACAAGCTTTCGTTCGCAATCCGTCAGCCCCAACTGATCTATCACTTCCGCGGTCAGCCAGTCGCGCCACAACGTTACCACGAAATACGGCCCGCGTTGTTCGAAGTCGGGTTCGGGCAGGCTGGCGGCCCGGCAGTCGGCGATCATGTCCGTGGTGCCGGTTCCCACTTTTTCAGCGTATTTTATTCGGAACAGGGGTTCGGCGATCAACGGGTTGTGCGGTATCGGGCCGTGGGGCTGGCGCAACAGGTCAGGGGTGAGGCCGGGGGGCAATTCACCGGGGTTCCACACCTCGATACGGTCAGCGAAGACGATGACCTGGACAAAGCCGCTATGGTCGTAGTTCCGATGGGCAACCGCGTTGACAATGGCTTCCAATATTACGGCGCGGGGAATTTCGAAGGTCACGGGGGCCTGCGTACTTTCCGCGTGGGTACCCACCCGGCGGTCGATCTTGCCGAGGACAAACTCCACCGCCTCATCGATCACTTCAATCAGGCTTCCTTCATAGGGTTGCTGAGAGGCGATGGGCTTTCGTTTTTCCGTCCCGTGGAAATGCAGGCAATGCACCTGGATATTGTTGAAGAATCGGCGTGGATTCTTCCCGAAAAGGAGAATGGCCGCGTTGGTGGGCCGACTATCGCGCAACAGGTTGAAATTCTGCAAAACGGCCTTCGGCGCACGAGACCCTTTGAGCTTCAACCGTCCTACAGCCTCGGCTGTTTCAACAAAAGTTGTTACCCGGGATTTGTCGATATCCCGAAGCGTTGCTTCGCCACACACGCTGCCGTCAAAGGGCGTGGTTCTGAGTGCGCCGCGATTCTCAAGGAACTCGACAAGACTGGCGTACACTTCACGAATCAGCCCGGGAGTGTCTGAAAAACGGCGTCTTGTAACCTGGCGGTCGGCTTTGGCCACCAGCCTGGCCATTTCGGGATCGCGGGCCTTGTCGTCATTGCCTTTGACAAAAATCAGGCGTTCACGGCGGGTCCTGGTGGCGTGTTCAAACTCGAGTTCCGTGGGAGACTTCCCATCCTTGTTCTTCCAGCCGTACTCATTGCCGAAAATACCAAGGTAAATGTCCCGCTGTTCGACCTCGCTCAAATAGATGTTGTCAGGCTTGCGGTCTCGGGCGGGAATGTCTTCGAACAGGAACACATCAGAAATGAACCGGCTCAGCAAAGGATCATGCGTGATGAAATTCTTCACCGCGCGTCGTTCCGCAGCGAGTTCCTTTTGAACACTGCTGATGAAGATGCTGTAACGATTGGCGGCCGGTTTCTTCATTGCCGGTCCTTGTCCCCATACGGTGCTTCGTCCTCTCGCACCTGCACCTGCCTGCGCCGAGGCTTCGGCGGGCAGGTCGGCCGGGGCATTGCGTTCACCGAGAGGTAGTAGTGCGCCACCTTCGTGACTTCGTGCCATTCGAGCCGGGCCGGATCCTTGACCGGTTCCTGAAGCGTTGGCTTTGTGGCGCAGTTCGTCACGATGTACAGCAATTGTTTCTTCCATAGACCGATCTTGCCCGTGAACCCCAAACTCTTTCGCCAGCTCCTGGAGCGACCGTTGGCCCTTCAACGCCTCTATCGCTACCTTCGCCTTGAATCCCTTCGTAAACCTCTTTCGTTTTGCCATCGCTTTCCCCTTCTTTGAGACCCAGACTTTTTATCTTAACACCCTGTCTCATTTAAGGGGTCCACTATAATTCTCCCGGCACCATCAGGCCATTGCGACAGGCATCTGCTCCCATATGTATCCGTCCAGTTTCCGACCCGCGGCTTTCTTGCGGAAGCCTCCCCACTGCTTGAAAAAGAACGGCACGGCCGCATCCAGGCATTGGTCCCGGATATCGGTCACCCATTCGGCCAGCATGGGTCGCGCACCGGGACCAGACTCACCACCAACAATCACCCAGTCTATTTTCTCGAGATTCAGATTGGGGATCGGTCCCAGAAGCGGCTCCAGCGAAAGAAAACGAACAGCAGACGGTACTTGTCGCAGGAAATCAATGCGTTGGACATGGCTGGCGCTTTCAACGGTTACGCCCATCCAGATATTCGGTGTCCACTTGAAGCGTTCGGCGAGTTGTGCCAACCGCTCCGCACGCTTGGTCAACACCTGGAAAGTGTGCCACCTAGCCTCATTCATCGTGGAAAAGACCTCTCTCACGAACGGAACAGGGATATCCTCATGGAAGAGATCACTCATGGAGTTGACGAAAATGGTCTTCGGTTTTTTCCATTTAAGCGGCAGACTCAGCACATGGGGATGACAGGTCACATCGAATCCATTGCGGTAGTTGGGTTGTCCCATCGCCTTGAGCCGCTTCGCCATGCGTTCGGCATAGCAATTCCGGCATCCTTCGCTGATTTTTGTGCAACCCGTCACCGGGTTCCAGCTTGATTCCGTCCATTCTATCTTGCTGCTCGCCATTCTTTACCTCATTCCGGAAAGGTCACTATGATATCGTTCCCGAAAGTTCCCCTCCTCGGTGGTTTCCCTTTCTGAGAAACCGCTTTGATCTTCCCTTCGTCAAACAGATCTTTCAGGGCATCCTTGTAATTTTTCCTGATGAAAGGTGTGTCAATGGAATGTTGCTCGTAGATCTCCTTCATTTTCAAGGTATCCCCCTTGAATGTCGAAAGCAGGTCGTCTTTCAGGTTTTCAATCGGTCGCGACAGCTTGAACAGGAGAGCTTGCTTAGGCAGTAAATCTGCCGGATTATACTCGAACGAAGGCACGCCTTCGTCATGATAGCTGCTTTCACGCGCCATGATGTCCTTCATTATTTCATATCCGCGGAAATGTTTGCTCGCAAAAATAAGGTGATGGCTGGTCCGTTTGCCGCTGCTGCTTTTGAACCGGAATGGGAGCACACAGCCGATACCATGGGCTTTTATCGCCGTGCAAATCTCTTCTACTATCACTAACTCCCGTTCATGGCTGGATTTGCCGGCCAGATCCTCTCTCAATGCGGAAAATCTCTCGGAGCCGAAGAGCGCCTCCATATGCTCCTCCACGGCCCTGTTGTTCATTCCCATGTTGATTCGATTGTAGTTGAAGAAAAATATCGCGTCGCAGCCCCAATCTTTCAAAACGGAATTCACGAGCCGAAGCGAGAGGCCCTTGTATCCCCAAGGATCCACGAAGAACAGGGTCGGCATCAGACGCATTTCTTCAAACATCTTGACAATTTCGTCTCCAACTTCCTCGCAAATAACCTCCGGTTCGAATTTCAGTGTTTCAATCCCCGGCAGATTACGAATCGCATCCTTCAGGGATGAAACATTCGCCTTGTCTTTGTCATTGAAGATCGCAATCAAGCGCTGCCGCAACTCTTTGTCCTCAACCGCCTTGGAAAGAATCTTCAGCGGAGTGGAAAGCGTTCCGTCCTTGTAGCGGCCGGGACCGGCGAACAGGTCGATATAGGCTATCCTCTGAACATGCTGCGGATATCGCTTTTGGGTGTTGATTATCACGCTTGCCCACGCGGTGAAATATTTCTCCACAATCGCGGTTTTTACCTGTGACTGTTCCTTCGCTTCATGGAAAAAATCATTATCTACCATTGAGTAGCGTCTCCTTCATTATTTCTTCAACGCCTCCCGGATGGTGCGGACAACGGCCACTTCGTCCAGGGTATCCAGGTGGTTGCGGACCGGGTGATGTGGATCGTGAAAGCGAATGAATTCGCGATTGATGGTCGCCAGCTTTTTTTCTTCGCTCATAGCGTCGGTCAAGGGTTCTAAAGCACCCAAGTGTGGGAAAAGCTCTTTGCCCACGGCCTTGATCTCGTCCGGGAAATATAGTTCGTAAACCAAACCGTCGATGAGTTGCACAAAAAAGGCGGATTCGAGGTTTTTGTCTTTCTTGACTGTGAGCTGGATGTAGTTTACTAACACCTCGATATTATTTTTATGGCTATTATCATTCAATGGAATAGGCAGCCTCTCAACGTATTGATATATCCATCTCCAACCATTTTTATCCAGTTTTTGATTGATAATATCCAAATAGAACAGGATAAGGCTGGAATTTAAGAAGGCTGTAAGATATTTCAGATCCATACCTGTCATAACATAACCAGTGTTGAGCAGATACCTTTTCTTGGTGTCAAAATAGAAGGAATTGCCAGTTCTGGATAAATCTGCCCAGACAATCTTCTCTTTGGCGAATTCTTCCATATAGGCACAGTTCCGCAGGTTATACGGAGTTGCTCCCTTATCCTGCCGCTTTTGCAGCTTGTCAAAATAATGATCGAGATGGGCCTTGATTGCAGGGTAGTCGTCTATATTGACCGGCGGTGTGTTCTTGTAGCCGTTGTGGGTTGCAATCAACCACTTATCGGCAAAATCAATCCGGTAGCGTTTGATGTCGCGTCCGCGAAGGATCGGCTTGATGATCCCGGCGCTTTTCGGGTCGGCGGCTATCAACTCGTCCTTCTTTTTTCCGTCGATTATAAAGGCCTCGTTGAAACCGGTTTTGATGCCGTAGTTGATGACAACATCCCAATCCTTAAGCGGAGTGCCCACCGCCTCGATCCGTTTCTTGATCTCATGTTCCGCCTTGCCGCAAATCACCCAGCTATCATCCGATAATTCATTCATGGCTATTTGCTGTTTTCGGACAAAAGCATCCAGCGAAGCGGAGCGGGTGAAGGAGTTGTCAATGAGGCAGACTTTCACACCGCCGGTTCGTTCCTGTTTACGGAAAAGCAGCACATTGGTGTCCACTGTCGCCGTCTCGAATACCTGAAAGCTGGAGAAGTCTATCAGGGTCAATGGCTGGGTTTTAGTGCTGAAAAACTCCCGCAGTTTTTTTCCATAGGCGGCCCGCATCCACTTGTTGGAAGTGATGAAGGCCAGCACGCCTTGTTCGCGAAGGATGCGCCAACCCCGTTCGTAAAAGAGGCAGTAGATGTCGCCGGTTTTGGCAAAGGTCTTATACTTCTGCTTTTCCCAGTCCTTCTGAATAGCGAGACCGGAAAACTTCTGAATCTGCACGTACGGCGGATTGGCAATAACTACGTCAAAGCCCCCCCTTGCGCGCCAGACATCGGAGAAGAGAATCCTGAAGTCGAAATTAATCTGCCGTCCAAACACTCGCTTTGAATCGGAGAACCGTTTCTTTATTTCCTCGTCAATCGTGGATTTCAGGGCGGTCTTCTTATCGTGGTCGGTCTCCGTGAAAAACGCTCTCTTCAAGTGCTCGATCTTTTCGAAGGCGGGACTTTTCCACTCTTCGGGAAAACCTATCAGCGAATCGCCTTCCACAATCTTGTAATCGAGGTTCGGCAGGGGTTTGATGCGGTTCGTTTCTTCCTCATCCACCATCAGCGACAGCCACAGCCTCAGTTTGGCGATCTCCACCGCGCCGGGGTCTATGTCCACGCCGTAGAGACAATTCTGAATGGCGTGGCGCTTGAAGCGGTAGGGGGTGCGATCCTCAACGTCGTTAAAGTAGTTTGTGAGAGCGGAACGGGCGCGGACGATCTCGTTCATCATGCCCACCGGAAATGCGCCGGACCCGACGGCCGGGTCGCAGACGGTGATCTCTTCCAGCCACTTGTCAATGGCGGCGGCGTTTTTCCGGATACTGTCGGAGAGCAGGGCGGTGTATTCCGTGGATTTCTGGATACCGCTCTTGATTCTATCCTGTTTAATGAGCGCTGTGGCTTCGTGTTCGGTGATCAGTTCCCCGACTTCGATCAGATCTTCAATGTCCTGTTTTTTAATGGTAGCACAGGCATCCTGCCTGTGATCATTATGTAAAGGCTCAGCATCCTGCCTGTGATCATTATGTAAAGGCTCAGCATCCTGCCTGTGATCATTAT
>CAZIBS010000046.1:8867-10212 GCA_964537405.1 uncultured Thermoanaerobaculia bacterium
GTAAAGGCTCAGCATCCTGCCTGTGATCCGCATGCAAAGGCTCAGCATCCTGCCTGTGACCCATTTGCCAAGCCTCAGACTCAGCCCGGGACAAATGATAGCACTTTGATCTTTTGGGATTATCTCCAATATACTTCCTTATTCTTTCCAGATGAACAGAACTGCGAATGATATGGTCAAAAGATTCATGCATCCATAATTGCCCTTCTCCGCCAAGAATATCATTTATTTCGTTAGAAGTGAAAGACTTCCAGGAGTGTGTGATTTTTGCCAAATTCCAGTTTTCTTTGGGGATAACTATCACGTGTACATGATTTGGCATAACAACATACTTGTCTAAAACATAACGCTCTCCATCGAAGTGTTTTAGCGCCTCTTCCACAATTTTCTTACACTCGGGTTTTGCCAGCACACAGCAACCATAGCCATTATCCAGCAATTCATCATATCGTTTGGAGAAAAGACGGTAATATTCAATTTTCTGCTGCGGATTCAATCTTTTGACTTCAGAAGGATCGGATATCTTGTTCGCTTTCAACCACTGTTCTCTTTCCTTTTTAATATCTTCCGCAGCCTGTTTTGGAATTGAATCGAACAATCTGAAAGTAACGAAATAAGCAGTACCTTTTTGATGCCAGTGGGGTAAATTCCTCTGTTTCTTTTCAATCGGGGCATTCGGGTCAAAATATATTAGTTCATCGTAGATATCCTTTTTGTGATCTTCTTTCAACCTGGAAGGTTGAGTTACACTGTACAGGTAATTGATCAGGCTCTGCCTGCACATGTAATGCACGATTTCCCGCGGGGTGTAATAGACGCCGAATTTCTTGTTGAACTTGTTTTCCTCGCCTTTTTTGCCGCTCTTTAACGCTTTGGTGAATTCATCAAAATTATCGGGCCGGATGGCATTGAATTTCTCGTAGGCCTTGCCCAGCAGTTCGGGGTCGATGGCCACTTCCTTTTCCAGGGGTTCGTCTTCGCGCACGGTAAAATTATAGCGGTCAAAGACATCGAGTATCCCGTCGCCGATGTCGCCTTCTTTGGTCTTGCGTGTGTTGGAAAACAGGTCATTGGGCAGATTGATGTCGGTGTGCACCCAGTCGTAGTTTCCAATGGGGTCAAACAGTCCGCCGTTCAGGAAGGGGATCTTGCAGTTGAACCGGCTGTAATAGCCGTCATCATGGCTGCGATCGACGCGTAGAGCTTCATAAAAGAGCGGTTCCAGGATATCGTTGAAAAAGTTTACAGTAGCATAGGCATCTTGCCCGTGGTTTCCCGGATTTCTCAGGCTTCTCAGGCTTCTCAGGCTTCTCAGGCTTCTCAGGCTTCTCAGGCTTCTCAGGCT
>CAZIBS010000046.1:10312-10420 GCA_964537405.1 uncultured Thermoanaerobaculia bacterium
TTCTCAGGCTTCTCAGGCTTCTCAGGCTTCTCAGGCTTCTCAGGCTTCTCAGGCTAGAAGCCTGAGTTACTCTTTCCTCATGTCTCAGGCTTGAAGCCTGAGTTGCTT
>CAZIBS010000046.1:10520-18042 GCA_964537405.1 uncultured Thermoanaerobaculia bacterium
TTTCCTCATGTCTCAGGCTTGAAGCCTGAGTTACTCTTTCTTCATGTCTCAGGCTAGAAGCCTGAGTTGCTTTTTCCTCATGTCTCAGGCTTGAAGCCTGAGTTACTCTTTCTTCATGTCTCAGGCTTGAAGCCTGAGTTGCTCTTTCCTCATGTCTCAGGCTTGAAGCCTGAGTTACTTTTTCCTCAAAGAGTTTCCGCAGGAATTGTTTTGAACCGGTTCCCCAGTCATCATCGCGCCCCACGCCGAACCAGCCCTTTTTCTGCAGGAAATAGAGAAAAATGATCTGGCCCAGCAGTTTTTTTGAAAAGTTTACCGTGTCCACGCCCTTGGCTTCGAAATCGGTTTTGACTTTTGGATCGTTTTTTACAACCTTATCCAAGGCTTCCTTGGTGCGCAGAAAAAGCTCGCGGTATTTAAGGAAAAACTCTTTGGTGACGGTCTCGATGTCAAAGGCGTTTTCCAGTTCCGCAAGAGTGGGAGCCTGTTTATCATTGGCCAGGATGTTCACCAGGCGGCTCTGGGCGGTATGGCTTTTCTCGTTGGCGCCTACAAGAAACGACCAGCGCCGGGCGGGGGTCAATTCTTCTTTGACCTTTATTTTGCCCGACTTGCCTTTTTCAAACTTGTAATCCATCTTGACCAGGGAAAACCGCCAGTCCTCCTGATCCGGCGACACATAGGCCACCAGTGCCGCGTCCTTCATTTCGCCGCCGCGGCTGCCGTTTAAGTACCAGGCAACAAAATTCCGCTGCATGGTGCGGGCGCGCTCCAGGGAGGTTTCTTTTTGCAGGGTGATGACAAGAATATCAAGGCTGTTTTTACCATCGCTGAACTTGCCGATGCGTTCCAGGGATTTGATGTACCGCTTATAGGCGTCCGGAATATAGTTGCCACGATAGGTAAATGAACCCTCATCAATACAATTCAGCAGGTTTTTGACAAAACCGGTGAACCGGCCCTTGTCAAAGGGGCTTTCGAAGGTTTCTGCAATGATTCGCCGCGCCTGTTGTTCATCCATCTTTATTCACCTGCCAGATATGAGGAGAGTATGACTTCACGATTGCCGTATACGGCCGGGTTTTGTTCCGCGTAGTGGCTCTGCAGCAACCGTTCGGGAATGCGAGTCTGCAAAACCGCCAGCACCCTGAATGGATTAACAAGTTCCTCGCCAAGACCGTTCAGCGCTTTTAAGGTGCTGTTAGCGGTCTGTTTGGGCAGGCCGCCCTCTTCAAGCTGGGTCAATACTTTTTTCAGGTATAATTCCTGATCTTCGGTGAATTTCTGCATATTTTTCATGGTTGCTTTTAAAATCCGCAGGATATTGGCGGCGCTGTCCCGGCCTTTTCTCTTTTTGGGTCCCGCCATTTCCTCGGTGGTGGCGATGATAAAGGCCGCCTTGTTTTTATCCAGCAGTCCGTAGAAGTCCGGAGGTATCGCTTGCCGCTTTTCGCCGTTGTCAAGCGGCTTGAGAATCTTCGCGGTGGAGAGGAAATCCAGTTCGGCAGGGTCCGCCGCGCCGCCGGAGACCACGAAATATTTATCCAGACGACCCTGTCTGAAGTAGGTCAGCAGAGAGGGAAACTCCCGTATGCGTCCCGTTCGGGATCGCTCCACCGTGCGCGTGGAGCGGGCTTTCTTCGGCAAGTGCTTGATGCGCGTAAATAACTCCGGATGATCGTCCCTGACTTTTCGGATTTCCGTGAGATACTCGAGTTCGCTGTCCCCGGCTTCGTCCTCCCCGGTGATGGTCTTCTTGCTGGTTAGTTTGCCGAAGAGATCGTGCGATTTCACCTCCTCTCCTTCGGTCAGGAGTCGCGCGTCATTGCCGAGCATTTCGATAAAACCGTGTATCTTGGCTTCGGCCGCCTCCTTGAGCTTTATAACGTCGTTGCTCTCCTTGGTGGGAAAAAAGTTGTAGGTTCGGATCGTGTCGAATTTCGTGTCCACGCGGTTTACGCGTCCGACGCGCTGGATGAGACGGGTAGGGTTCCAGGGAATGTCGTAATTGACGACGATGTTGGAGCGATGAAGGTTCACGCCTTCCGAAAGGATCTCGGTGCAAACCAAAATACGGTAGTCGTCACGCGGGTGGAATGCGTTCGCGTCAAAGTTCGCGATCACTTCTCCGTGGGTCTGTTCTCCGGATTGCCCCGTGAAGAGGATAACCCTGGGATCAACCTCCGCGGCAATGCGTCCGGCAAGATAGGAAGCCGTCTCTTGCGATTCCGAGAAGATAATCACCTTCTCTTTTTGCAGGTCGGCGTGCTCCCTGAAGACCTCTCGGAAGGCTTCCCATTTCGGGTCTCGCCCTACCTCCAACCAGAGTTTATGAACATCGTTTAGAATCTTGAGATCGCTCTTCAGATCGCGAAGGAAATCGGGTCGGAAATCTTTTGCGCTGAGCCTCTCGGCCTTGTCCTCTTCAATCAGTCGCTCGATGTCCTCATGGTTATCCGCCTCCAGCGCCTCGAAGATTTTAGCGATGTTCTTCTTGCTGATGTAAACATAACCCTTTTGAAACCCGGCAATTACGCGTTGATAGGAATGAATGAATCGATCGAGGGTCAATCGGAAGGCATGGAAACTGCTTTCAAGGCGCTTCACGGCAAGGATCTTCATGAACTTCGCCAGGTTGCCCTGGCTTTGAAGCTCCTGTCCGGGGCGTTCCCCGTTAAAGTAAGTGAGCGGTTTGTAGCGCGCATACTTGAATTCCAAAACCAGGAGATCAAGCGTCTTTTCGAAGATTTCATTCTCTCGTGCATCGAACCTGTAGAAAAGGGGCTCGGGGTCCTTGACCTCGGGGAAATTGAAACCCTGCTTTTTCATGTCTTCGCCGTAGTATCGCTCAATCTCGGTTCTCGTTCGACGGATCATCAGATACTTGAGGAGTTTCTCTCGCGTCGCCTTGGCGTTGGCTTTGATTATCTTAAAATACAGGTCGTGATCTTTCTGGCGATCCAAACCCTTGAGGTTCTTTTCAAGGTCCGCGAAGAAGGCTTCAAGGTTGCGCAGGTTCGGGATGGTGCTTGCCTTGCCGCTTTGAAAGAGTTTCACCTGACTGAGAATGTCTTTCGGTTTGTTGTTCATGGGCGTGGCTGAAACGAGGATCACGCGCTTGCCCCGACAAATCCGCGCAAGGGCCTCGTAAGTCTGCGTGGTCTCCGTGCGGAAACGGTGCGATTCGTCGATAAAGACATTAGTGTACTTCGTCAGGTCACGCTTAAGAAGACTGTCGAGCTTACCGGTCGATTCGAAATGAGTCTGCCGGACCTGAAAGTCACCGAACACGTTCGGCCACGAGCCCCTGTTGTCCCGATGCAGTAAGCGGGGCGGTGCGATAACCAGATGGCGGCCGTCAAGCCGTTGCGCCAGCAGGGCGGCCATGTAAGTCTTGCCGAGCCCCACAACGTCGGCGAGGAACACGCCGCCATATTCATGGAGCACCTTGAGGGCATTGCCAACCGCCTCTTCCTGATACTTCAACTTCATGAAATGATCCGGAACGTAAAGATCCTCCTGTTCCGCCTGGAGATTAAGTTCATTTTGAAAATACTCATACAGGAACTTGAGGTAGAGTTCGTAGGGGGTGAACCGCGCGTAGGGCGACTGGTGGATGACGGCGTCCTCGTATGGCGCTGAAACATCCACCGCTACGGCCCATAGTTCATTGAACTTGCTGATTGCGAAGTCGTAGTCGGAGCGATTCTTAAGCTCAACGTTGAACTCAAGATTGTCCTGTAGTCCCGATTGAGTAAGATTGCTCGATCCGGTGATGACGCGTCCCTTGTCCCTGTCGCCCTCAGCGAACGTCATGATATACACTTTCGAGTGAAGATTCTCGGAAGGATAAGCCCTGATCTCAAGTTTGCCCGAACGAATCCACTCGATGAACTTATTGACGCCCGTCTCAATTGCCGCGCTGTCGTCGGCTTTCTCAAGCTCAGTGAGCAAACCTTTAGTGACCTGGTCCCGGGCTTCCGCGTGGGATTGAAGAGGCAGCAATCCCTGTTCTTTAGCTTGTTGAAGGGTATCATACACTAAGTGGTCGGTTTTCAGCCCAACGAGAATACGGATTTTTTCCACGTTCTCCAGGGATGGATAGAGCTTGTAGAAACCGCTGATGAAGAAATATCCCACAAGGCAGTCGAAAAAGCGTGTGTCCTTGCCGAGTAAAGTGGCAAAACGATCACTTAAGGACTGATTAGCCTCGTTCGTTATAAAGGTAAGGTCGGAAGAAGAATTATCCGTTGTCATCGGCTTTAGTGTCCTCCTGCCTTTATTCTTATCTTTTCCTGAACCCGGTTGACGGCGTGAACCGATTCGGCAAGTCTTTTTCTCTCGCCCCAGTTCATCTTCATGTTAAAGCTGACCCTCCCTGCTTCCCCGCCATTCTACACCTCGGAACGAGTTCGCGTCGAGGCGCTGAATGACGAATCGCGCCGAGGGCGACGCTCCTACGGGTTCACAGCACGCCGCGCCCATAGGGTCATTCCGGCAAGCGAAGCGCGTCCGGAATCGGTTGGCCGTCTGATTCCGGACAAGCCGGAATGACGGCTAAGCGTAGCGAGACCAGGACCTGGAATGACGGAATATCCGGCCGCTCGGCGAGCGGCCGCTATGAAGAACATTCCCCAATCGCAGCGGCCCCGTCGGACGGGCAAGGATATTCCTGAATCGACAGGGGTAGGGAGAACCGGTTTTCCGGTTCCCCCTCCCTCCGAACCGGACTTGCGGTTCTCCCGGCTCCTATCTGCCTTCCATTCCAGGCCAGGACCGAATTACGAAGACCCTTGGCGCCGGGGTTTCTAAGCAGAATCTAAAAAGTAAAGACATGACCACAACTCCCGCTTGCCAAAGGATCGCAGCCGGCTTAAAATTAGATGGTTGGATGGGAGAGGAGACCGCGGTGGCGGCGCCTCTCTCCGGACAGGAGGGAAAGTGCGGCATAGTCCTTTCACCTTCCCGTGCAAAAAGCGGGTTACGGCCGTCGGCTATCCCGATCATGAGCCCGGGGAGAGACGATGATTCGCTTTTACAACTCGCTTACGCGCAGCATCGAAGTTTTCGAAACCCTGGAGCCCGGCCGGGTTGGCATGTACACCTGCGGGCCAACCGTCTACGACTTGGCCCACATCGGTAATTTCAGAACCTTTCTCTTCGAAGACCTTTTAAAGCGCTTCTTAATCCGGAGCGGCTACAAGGTCAAACACGTCAAAAACCTCACCGACATCGACGATAAAACCATCCGCCGCGCCGCCGAACAGGGCATTTCACTGAGAAAACTTACCGACCACTACGCCGACGTCTTCTTCGAGGACATGGCAACGCTTAACTGTATGCCCGCCGACGTCTACCCGAGGGCGACGGAACACATTCCCCAAATGATCGAACTCATACGCGCCAACGAGGCAAACGGCCATACCTACGTGAGCCGGGGCTCGGTCTACTTCCGGATATCCAGCCTTCCCGGCTACGGCGCCCTCAGCCACCTCGACCTGGAGGGCAACCTCGACGGCGCCCGGGTGGATACGGACGAATACGAGAAGGAATCCGCGCGCGACTTCGTCCTCTGGAAGTGCGCCAAAGAGGGTGAGCCCTGCTGGAAGAGTCCGTGGGGACCGGGTCGTCCCGGTTGGCACCTGGAGTGCTCGGCGATGAGCCAAGCCTATCTCGGCGAAGTGTTCGACATCCATTCCGGCGGCGTTGACCTCATCTTTCCCCACCACGAGAACGAGATAGCCCAGAGCCGCGGCGCTACCGGCAGAGATCCCGTGCGTTACTGGCTCCACGCCGAGCACTTGATGGTCGAGGGTGAGAAGATGTCCAAGTCCAGGGGAAACTTCTACACCCTTCGCGACCTCTTGAAGCGCGGTGCGGACCCGATGGCCCTACGTTACCTCCTCCTCTCGGTTTCCTATCGCAAGCAGCTCAACTTCACCTTCCAGGGACTGGAGGCCGCCAGGACTGCCCTTACGCGCTTGAAAGCCTTCAAGCTAAGGCTTGAAGAGATGCCCGCACCCGTGGTGACGAGTGGGGTTGAGGTGCCCTTGACGAAGAAGCGCAAGGCCTTCGACGAAGCCCTACGCGACGATCTCAACACCTCCGTCGCCCTCTCTGCTCTCTTCGACGCGGTACGCGCGGCCAATTCAACCATGGATTCCGGTATATGGACGGAGGCGGCTAGGCAGGCAATGACCGCTTTTATGGATGACTTTCAAGTTGTCTTCGGCATTCCCCTCTCGCGAGAAGAACTTCTCGACAAGACGGTTGAGGCCCTCATCGAAAGGCGGAACCAGGCCCGCGAGGCCAGGGAGTTCGCCGAGGCCGACCGTATCAGGGACGACCTCCAGTCCCGCGGCATTCTCCTCGAAGACACTCCAGGCGGCGTCCGCTGGAAGAGGGCGTAGCCTCGTCTCATCCTTGCACAACGTCAGGTTTCGGCTCCGCATTCCGTTCCTTCAGAAGGTCGTCGAAGGAAATGTTGCGCCAGGAGTGTTCGAAACCCTCCTGCGCGGCTCTCGCCCATTCCGACGGAATGGAGTCGTCGGCCGCAAGGAGCCGGTGAAAGGTTTCGTCGTAGAGCTTCGATATTTCTTCCACGCCAACGGAGTCGGCCGGCCGGGTGGGCAACAGTGCGTTCTCATCGGCCGGAACGAAGACCTTTGCGGTTGCAAGGGCTTCGAACCAACGTCCCGCCTGGTCGGGATGCAACTGGTAACGGGAGATGAGTTCATCCAGCCTGGAGGGCCCTTCTCCAGCCGAATACTTCTTAAAGACATTCAGGACCATGCTGATGGCAACCCTCCTGGAGAGTGGTACGTACCCCTTCCCGATGAGCCACTGGCGCCTTGATTCCACCCTGACCTCCTTGATGTTCTGGAGAACATAGGCGAGTTCCGCGCCCAGGAGAACGATTATCCACGAGTAGTAGATCCAGACCATTCCGATGGGAACCAAGGCCATTGAACCGTAGAGCTTACCCACGGCACTTCGTGCGAAGATCATGTCGACGTAGTGGCTCAGGCCCACCTTGGCGAGTTCCCAGAAAAGCCCGGAGATTACCGAAACCAGCAAAACAACCCGAAACTTTATTCTTACTCTTGGAATGACCCGGTAAAGGATCATGAAACCGGCCAGGGTGAAAAGGTATGGTAGGAAGTAGTGCAAGATGAATGCAAATCCGACGTACTCCTTCTTGAGGTGGGAAGTGAGGGCGAAGGAAAGGCCCATGATGATGGGCAGAAGCGTCATCGCAGCCCACAGGTAGGCGGACCTGGAAAGGAAACGGCTTTTAAGTTCCGAGCACCTGAAGACTTCGTTAAGGGAGCGCTCAACCATGAGAATCAGAGACGTGCCGAGGAAAAGCAAGACCAAAAGAGCGATCAAGCCGGAGAGGCCGGTTCCCAGAACGTAAAGATTTTGGGAGAGGCCGCTGAAGATATCGACAACCAGTTGTCTCGCCGCCGGCGTAACCATCTGCTGGATTAGAGCGTCTTCGATGTTTGCGACATTCGCGTGA
>CAZIBS010000047.1:0-17697 GCA_964537405.1 uncultured Thermoanaerobaculia bacterium
CCGGACAAGCTGAAATCCTGGCAAGCGAAGCGAGACCAGGACCTGGAATGACGGTCCATTTCAGTCATTCCGGCAAGCGAAGCGCGTCCGGAATCGGAATGACGGTTTGGGGGTGCGCCGTCGGATTCCCGACAAGCCGTAGTCCTCGCAAGCGAAGCGCGACCGGAATCATGGTTTTGCCTTTTCCTTCGCCCTTCCTCCCGTCCTCTTTTCCTCCCTGTGAATGAATTTGATTTTCCGTCTGATTCCCGACAAGCGAGAATGACGGTCCATTTCAGTCATTCCGGCAAGCGAAGCGCGTCCGGAATCGGAATGACGGTTTGGGCAGGTTTTGCCTTTTCCTTCGCCCTTCCTCCCGTCCTCTTTTCCTCCCTGTGAATGGTTTGGTTTCTCCGCGCCTCCGCGCCTCCGCGGTTAGAGCGCGTCCGTAATCGGATTACCGTCGGATTCCGGACAAGCCGGAATGACGGCAAGCGAAGCACGTCCGGAATCCGGCCGAGCCCATCGCGGATTTCGGGTTGCACAAATAGGGCCACGAAACAGCT
Organism: uncultured Thermoanaerobaculia bacterium; assembly: GCA_964537405.1. Lineage (GTDB taxonomy): Bacteria > Acidobacteriota > UBA4820 > UBA4820 > DSQY01 > CAVRTJ01. The sequence continues at coordinate 546 of CAZIBS010000047.1, forward strand.
TCGTTGGTGTAAAATAAAAGCGGGAGGAGAAGATGCAAATAAAGACGTTCGCCGTAACAGGGCTGTTTTTATCGGCTTCCGTCCTCGGGTGGTGCCGGGCGCCGTCATCGCCGTCGCCGTCTCCGGGTGCATTGGAGACGCCCCCGGTGATTTTCCCGGTGCCGCTCTCGCCGCGAAACGCCAACTACGCCATCAAAGTATCCCTCGACCCCACGACCCATACGCTGAAGGGCGAAGAAAACATCCTTTGGCGCAACATCACCCGGGATACCGTTGGGGACGCGTGGTTTCACCTCTACCTGAACGCCTTTGCAAATAATAGAACGATTTTTATGAAAGAATCTTCGGGGCGGCTCAGGAACTTAAGCTTTAAGAAAAAGGGGTGGGGATACTGCCTGGTGAAGAGCGTGGAAATCCTCGGTAAAGATGGCAAGGTTCACGCCTTGCGGCAGCTTTTCCCCGGCGAAGACAGGACGGTTATGAAGGTGGAACTGCCCGTTCCCGTACCGCCCGGGGGGGAGGCGCGTTTCCGCGTTTTCTTCGAAGACCGTCTTCCGAAGATCTTCGCGAGGGCCGGCTATGCGGGCGACTTTGTCATGGCAGGCCAGTGGTTTCCCAAGCTGGGCGTTTACCAGGAGGGCAAGGGCTGGAACTGCCACGGCTACCACATGAACTCGGAGTTTTTCTCCGATTTCGGTGTCTACAACGTTTCAATCACCGTTCCGAAAAACTACGTCGTCGGCGCAACGGGAACGCTCTGGCGCGAAATTGACGGCAAGACAACGAAGCGTCTGGATTTTCACGCGGAGGACGTGCACGACTTTGCGTGGAGTGCCTCTCCCCGCTTCCTGGATATCCATGCTCAGTGGAAGGGCGTGGTTATCCGCGTACTGATGCAGCCGGATGATAGGAACCAGGCGAAGAGGTACGTCGCGTCGGTCAAGAAAGCGCTCTCGCTCTTTGCCAAGTGGCTGTGGAAGTACCCCTACCCCCAGATAACCGTGGTTGATGTTCCGCGTAACGGCATGGGCGCGGGGGGGATGGAGTATCCCACGCTTATCACCGCTATGACGAGTCCGCGGATGCCGAAAAGCATTCTTTTTCCGGAGATGGTCGTGGTGCATGAATTCGGGCACCAGTACTGGTACGGTATGTCGGCAAACAACGAATTCGAGGAAGCGTGGCTCGACGAGGGCATCAACTCCTACTACGAATCAAAGATAATGGACGAATGGTTCGGCCCGCATCGATCGCTTCTCAACGGCTTTATTGGCCTCCACGCCGGAGACGGCGAAATGCAAAGAGTCGCCTACGCCAGGTTGCCGGACGTGGATCCCATGGTCCTTGATGCTTGGCGCTACGAATCAAACCGCTCTTACTCGGCCATCAGCTACGACAAGTCGGTAGTTGTTCTCAGGACCCTCGAAGGGCTTCTGGGCAAGAAGAAAATGGGCGAAGCCATGCGCGCCTTTTTTATGAAGGTGAAGTTTACCCATCCGACGACGGAAGACTTTATCAAGACCTTTACTACGGTGGCGGGACCGAAGATCGAACCTCTTTTAAGGTCCATGCTCTATGGCACCGGGACCGTGGATTTCAAGGTCCTCTGGGTGAAGAACAAAGAGGTGCTGCCCGAGCGGGGATTCGACCTTGCCAAGTCGTCCCCCGGAACCTTTCCAAGTAAGGGTAAGGAAAGGGACCGGAAGAAGCTCTATGACTCGTCCGTGTGCATAGTCCGCGACGGTAGTCTGGTCCTTCCCGTCGATATTCGTGTTACCTTGGCGGACGGAAAGGTCAGGAATGAGCACTGGGACGGCAACGGCAGGCGTCGTATCTTCAGGCATCGGGGCGCCAAGGTTACCGAAGTCGTCGTGGACCCCTCCCGCAAGGTTCCGCTTGATCTTTGCCGCGCGAACAACGGGTGGCTGGCGAAAACGGAACCCGCGCCGACGAGGGCGTTGACCACGCGCATACGCATCGTTGAGCAGACCCTCTTCCAACTGCTCTCCACCGTTCTCTAAGGAGAAACCATGCTCTCTATAAGAGCCTTCTTTAGTGGACTCTTCGGAGGTCGCTCCAAGGGATTGTCAACATTTTTCCTCTACACGGTTGTTTTTATCTTTTCCACCGTGGCGCTCACTCCCTTGAGGGTGGGGCTGCACGCCCTCTACGACCACGTTCCCGCGGCAGCCGCATTTTGCTCCGGCGGGGGATTAGACCTTCTGGCGGAGCCCGGGCGGGCGAACGGCGCTTTCTGGGCGGCCTCCTTTGGAGCGTTGCCAATCCTGTTGATACTTTTTCTTGTGGCCGGAATGTGGCTGGAGGCGGGAATTTACGGCCTGGCCGGTAACGAGACCGCTTCCCGGTCCGGTTTCATTCAGGAGGCCGACAAACACTTCCAGGCCTTTATCAAGCTCTTCCTCTTCAACGTGGTAATCTGGTTGGTGATCGGCGGGACGGTTGCCGTCTCCCTCTTCGCTCTTGGGAAGGCCTTGAAGGATGGCTCTCCCAAGACCATGGATTTTCTCTTTTGGACCGAGATCGCCGTCACCCTCGTTGTACTCAATCTCTTCCGCAACAGCGTGGGATACGGCCAGGCGATGCGGGTGCTTTCCAATGGGCGCGAGGTTGCGTGGCGCTGCTTTATCAAGGGCTTCATCTTCACCTTCCGGCGCCTGGTCCCGGTCAATATAATTACGTGGGTTTTTATCGGCCTGAGGACGTCGGCGATGTGGCTGGCCGTCGTAGTCTTGAGTCCGGGCTATGGAACCACGACGTCGTGGATAACCACCGCCCTGTTGCTTCAACTGGGTTTCGTCGTCGCCTCCTTCCTGCGCGTGGCCGAGGCACGCACGCAGGTTGGATACTTGCGCTTCTTCGTCCACCACTCCTTCGAGGGCGATTTTAGGTAAACGCCCAATGCTGAACCGGAAATGCGCAATTCAGGGTGTGGTTGGAATGGAGAATCTCTCTCCGGCCATGCGGTAGATTGCGCTCTTCTCTTCCGGGCCGAGGTGCTTCCCGGCCTCGAAGAGCAGGAAAGACAGCAGGCTGCTCAGCGCGACATCAAGGGCTGAGGCTCGCTTCTCCACGTGCAGATCGGCCACGTTCGCCGTGAGAACCTTCGGGTCCAGGCGTCCGCTTTCGTCAAAACGAACGCCCTCCAGGATCTCGCCGGACACCGTTTTAACGGCTTTGGAGGCGATATCCTCGAGAGCTTCTCCGTCCAGATTCCCGGAGAGGGACTTGAGAATCTTGGAGAATATCCTGTTGTAGCTTAGGGCCATTTCCTCAAGAATCGAAGCGTCCTCCACGTCTTCGGGAAGGTGGTCCAAGGTCACGTGGGGGAACATTACATACTTCGCCATAATCAGCGACATAAGGATGCGCAGCGTTTCAAACTCCTCCTGCTTCGAATTATAGATTATCTCCCTTATGTCCCGGTTGCCGTCCACCAGAGCGAAGACCGCCCTCTCTCCCTCCAGGAAGTTGACGCTCTTGTCCCGTGTTTCGGGGGGGGCCGGCAGAAGAACCAGGTGGTCGTTGGGAATGAGTTCACGAATCCTGGGCCACTCGTCCAATCGCCGAATCCCTTCCATGACGATGTTGGTGGTGGTTGTCGAGAGCGTTATCTTTTCGTCGTTCGGCTTGTCGGTTTCCTCGAACGAAAAGCTCCCGTCTATGAGCCTGAAGCAAGAATAGATTATCTCCAGGGCCTGGTTCTTTACGGCCCACCACAACTCCTTCGGCGTCAAGGCGCCCATCTGCACGAGTACTTTGCCCTGGCGTTTACCCGGCTCAACATGGAGGCCGGCCTTCATATTCTGTTCCTGCGTGATCTTACCGTGGCGAACGAGGAAACTTCCCAGAGATTCTTCCGGATCTGAAGAACTGGCGAAGATCATATCGCCCTTTTCCCAGAAGACCTTTCGCACCTTGTCTTCGGAGCGAAGCCACAACGCGCCCGTCATCCTTGTCATGTTGATAAAGGTCAGGAGATCGGGAACGCTTATCGCCTTGAGGCTCCCATTCAATATGGCTTCGTTCATATAAGCTCCACCTTTCCGATACTACACGCCCGTAAAGCCTTTGCCAAGTTGGAGAGCAAGCCTGAACCCGCCGCCCTCGGTCCTCGGTTAGATGGCGGATTCAGGCATCTTCCCTTACTTCCCCGTTCCATCTTCTCATGGTAGCATACCGTTTTCGATTTTCTTCCCTGGAGGATTACCCAAATAACCATGCGAACAAAAACAAGTGCCTGCACTATTATCTTCCTCTCTGCGGCCGCGGCCGCCTTTTTTGCTTCCCCGAAAGTCCCGCCTCCTCCGGTAAAACACATTGAAGCGGTGAGAACCACGATGACCATCCACGTGGACGGTCATCTCAACGAGCCCGCGTGGTCGAAGGCGCAGCCCGGTTCTTCCTTCACCCAACGGTATCCCCACCCGGGGGCCAAGCCCACCTTCAAGACAGAGATCCGCGTTCTCTACGACGACAACAACCTATACATAGGGGTGACCTGCTACGATCCGGATCCTTCCAAGATAGTAAGACGAATGGCGAGAAGGGACAGGGAGGTGGCCACGGACGCTATCGAGCTGGACATAGACTCTCAGAACAATCACCGTGACGCCTTCATGTTCAGGTTGACTTCGACCAGCACGCGCATAGACGCCGCCGTCTACAACGAGTTCAATGAAAACAAGCAGTGGGATGCAATTTGGTCCGGGAAAGCCGCTCTTTTCAAGGGCGGGTGGCAGGCCGAATTCGCCATTCCATTTTCGGAGCTGCGCTTCACGGCAAAGCCCGAGATGACCTTCGGCTTCGAGTTGAGGCGGGATATCGAGCGGCTCCAGGAGATGGACGAGTGGGCCTACATACCGCCCGGCTCCAACCGCTACGTCTCGGCCTTCGGCCAAATCACCGGCCTTGACGGTATAAAGGCAAGGCGCGGGTTGGAGCTGACTCCCTTCTTTGTCCTCAAGGACCGCTTCCACACACGCGCTCCCTACCTGCACCGGGGTTCCGCCTTCAACGGCGGTCTCGACTTCAAGATGCCGATTGGGAACGCCTTCACGGTTACCGGCACCCTGAATCCCGACTTCGGCCAGGTGGAACAGGACCAAGTAGTTCTCAACCTCTCCACCTACGAAACCTTCTATCCCGAGAAGCGCCCCTTTTTCCTGGAGGGTTTCCAGATTTTCTCTCCATCCGGAGGCATGACCCTGGTCCACACGCGCCGCATCGGCACACCTCCCGCCACGCCTTCCGCACCGATCGGCGGAAAGGTGGTATCGGCCCCGGAGCGGACCACCATTCTAGGCGCTGTAAAAATAACGGGGACGACTCCAGGCGGGTTGACCATCGGCGCCTTTACCGCCGTAACACAGGCGGAGAGGGCCACCGTGGCCGACGAGTCGGGCCTGTCGAAGGAGGTGGTGGCGCCTCAGACCACATACTCCGTCGTGAGGGCGGCTCAGGCCTTCGGTGTCAACTCTTCCGTGGGGTTTCTCGGAACGGACGTGAACCGGCAGGAGGGAAAAGATACCGTCGTTGGCGCCCTGACGTGGGACCTTCACTACAAGAAAAACCGGGACATCATCCAGGGGGAGTTTGCGCGCTCCTCTATTGCTGGTAAAGGAACCGATGGCGGTGACGGTCTGGGGGGCGCCGTCGTCGTGGAGCACCGCTTCAGCGACAAGTGGTCTTCCGGCGGCGGCTTCACCTACTACGACCCCCGATTCGACCTGAACGACATGGGGTTCCTCAGGAGAAACGACTACAAGCGGGTAACCATGTGGGTGAGGCGAAGGAGAGACAATCCCACGCCCCGCCTGCTCAGTTCCCACTTCAGGTTCCTCGGCATGTACGCAAAAAACTTCGAGGGTGACGTGTTGGATAGGAGAATGAGCGTTTTCACGAGGTTGACCTTTTCCAACTACGTCGGCCTCTGGAGTTCAGTAGGAGCGAACCTATCCCGCTACGACGACAGGGAATCAAGAATACCGGGGCTCCTTTTCCGCCGGCCTCCGGATGGCTGGTTTTCCATTGGCATGGAAACCGACGACCGGAAGATTGTAACCTGGAGCAGCGAGGCCGGTATTTCGAGGGAGAACCGCGGCTGGAGCTGGTCATGGAGTGGTGGGCCGTCGGGGCACCCGAGCGACCGATTCTCCTTTTCCCTATCCTTTAACTACTCACACACCGAGGGAGATTACCGCTGGGCCGACGAAGTCTCGGACACAACCGGCGCCCCGCACGCAATCTTCGGGAACCTTTCCAGCAACCAGGCAGGACTGACCGCCAGGGCTTCGTACGTTTTTACTCCGGACCTCACGCTGGATCTCTACACGCAGCTCTTTGACGCCGCCGGCCACTACTCCGATTTTGCGGAGCTGAAAACCGCTTCAACCTTCGCCCCCTACCCCTACAACGGAAATCCCGACTTTCACCTCGCGGCCCTGAACGTAAACCTGGTGGGAAGGTGGGAGTTCAAACCCGGGGACACTCTCTACGTCGTTTTCTCTCACGGCCAGACCGGGGCGATGGATTTCGCCACCGGTGGAGGCAGCCCGGGAATGTCGCCGCGGCGCGATCTTGCCTTCATCACCTCTTCACCGAGGGACGACCTCTTTCTCGTCAAAATCGCCTACCGTTTCTGATCCCCGGTGTCAGAGCCCGCCTTTTGAGATCGTGGGCTCTTGGGGTTCGGGATCAGGCGCGCAAGCTCTTGATGAGTGAAACACCATGGGCGCAAAAACCGTGGACCACAGAACCTTTACCGGCCGTTCGCATCAACCGTCCAGGGATTGAAAATGGGAGACGGGTGGCGCATCCTCCCCTTTTCCGCGATAATGGCTCAAGGCTGGGGGGGCGCCGGACCGTGCGGCCCCACGCAGACCGTGGCCGACTCGTGGAGAAGCTTCTGTTGGAAGATGAAGAGAACGCTGAGAAAGTTCCGCTGACAGCCATAATTCCGGCGGGCAATGAAGCAATGATGATAGAGGATGCCGTCAGAAGCGTCCTCTGGGCCGCAGAGGTTCTTGTCGTCGTTGACGCCGCCGCCACGGACGAAACGGCCCAAAAGGCCGGACGGATCGACCCGGGAGTCCGCGTCCTTACCCACGAGTACGCTTACTCGGCGGCACAGAAAAACTGGGCCATTCCACGGGCAAACTTTCCTTACGTCTTCCTGCTTGATGCGGACGAACGGGTCACCCCGAAGTTGCAGGCGGAGATCCGCGCTCTCTTCAAAAACACTCCCGCCTTCGATGTTTATTGGATCAACAGGAAAAACGTAATCTTCAACCGCGTCATGCGCTACGGCGGTCAGCAGACCGACAAAGTCATCCGCCTCTTCAGGAGGGAATGCCGCTACCAGGACCGTCGCGTCCATGCGGAAATAGAGGATCAACGAAGGGCGGGGCGCCTTCGTTTTCCCATCCTTCACGACACCTTCAGGGGGTGGAACCACTACCTCGCCAAGTTGGATCGCTACACGACGTGGGGTGCCGAACAAGACTTCAAGGACGGCAAGAACTCCACCTGGACGCAGATAGTCCTTCGGCCCATGGGAAGGTTCCTGAAGCAGTACGTCATCAGGCTGGGTTTCCTCGACGGAATACCCGGTGCCATCTCCGCTTTTTTTGGCGTTTACGGGGTTTTTCTAAAGTACGCCAAGCTGTGGGACCTCGGGAGGAGAAGAAAACAATGACCAAATCCCTTCCCGCACCTCCCAATCTCCGCGATTGAAACACCGCCGACTACGGATTCAGGTTGGGGCTGCTGGTTGACGCCTGATGGTATCCGCCTTAAAGTATGGTTGGAGGGGACCGGGCAGTCGCTACGGCTTTTGCCGTGGAGGAAAGTCCGGACTCCACAGGGCGGCACGCCTGCTAACGGCAGGGAGGAGCAATCCTACGGAAAGTGCCACAGAAAATATACCGCCTACGGTCCATCGGGGCCGGGTAAGGGTGAAATGGTGGGGTAAGAGCCCACCGCGTTCCTGGTAACAGGGACGGCAGGGTAAACCCCGTGCGGAGCAAGACCAAATAGGGAGGCGTTAAGGCCGGCCCGGCCGGGCCTCCGGGTAGGTCGCTTGAGGCCATCGGTGACGGTGGTCCCAGAGGAATGGCTGCCGCCCCCGAAAGGGGGAACAGAATCCGGCTTACAGGTCCCCTCCAATTTTAATCCCGGTTCCGGATAAACCGGCGTAAGCGCGCCGGGCAAAGCCCACCGTGGTCGCCCGGGGTTGTACCGGAACGACGGACGGGATGAGTTCCCGGGTACGCGATCCCCGGCTCCCGCGGGACGGGGTCATGTCCCCGCAAAACGGTTGGGGGGGGCCGACGCCCGCCTTTGAAAAGTAAAGCACCATGGACGCGAAACAGTGGACCGCAGAGTCTTAATCTGGTCATCCCCATCAACCGTCGCGGGATTGGAGCGCCTCCCTGATTCCGCGATAGGGACTGGTTGTCAGGCATAGGAATACCTTGTAGGATATGGTGAAATACTGGTTGTCGAAAAGAGCTTGCGATTCACCTACAAGGTGAGATGACGATACGAAATAACGTTCTACCCTTCAAGTTGACCATCACGAAAGAAACGTTGATCTCTTCCTCCGGACCAACCCTTCGTCATTCCCACACCCCCCTTCGTTATTCCCGCATCCCTCGTTCGTCATTCCCACATCCCTCGTTCGTCATTCCCGCATTCCTCGTTCGTCATTCCCACACCCCCCTTCGTCATTCCCGCGAAAGCGGGAATCCACACCGGATTCCCGGTGTCCCGGGGATGACGGGAAAGTGGGGTCGTCGTTCCCGCGAAGGCGGGTAATATGTTGCACGAACTCGAAACTGAAAATCCTATTACATCCCGCCCTTTCAGGCCGAAGTGTGCCGAAAAGCCGGCCCAATCGGCTGAAATGAACACTAATATCCATTTCTTGGAGGTTCCCATGCCGCTCCAACCGCTCGTAACCTCAACCAACCCCTTCGATTTTGCTTCCAATGCTCCGCCGGGGCACTTCTTTCACACCCATCGCGGAATTTGGGCGCCTCTATTTTCTTGACAGCCGCCGTGTAAAAACCGCATAATTACCGTCTGGGAAGAGGGAGTGTTCGTGAAAAAGTTCTTACTGGTCTTCTTAATGGTGGTTACATCGTCGGTCTTCGGCGCTCCGGCCCGGGCGGGAGGCATTGTGTCGCTGCACCTCGATACGGCCATTCAACCCATCAGCAGCGAATACATCGTAAACGGCATCCATAGGGCCAACCGGGAAGGCGCAACTATCATCCTCCTCTATATCGATACGCCCGGCGGCTACGTAACCTCCGTGGAGAAGATTCAAAAGGCCATCCTTGCCTCCAAAGCGCCGATCGTGGCCTACGTCGCCCCCCCCGGAGCACGGGCAGCCTCCGGCGGCGCGTACGTCGCCATAACCTGCGACGTCATCGCAATGGCTCCGGGTACAAACATCGGCGCAGCCCATCCCGTTGGCGCACTGCCCTTCTCACTCCCGGAGAAGGCGCCTTCCAAGGGTAAAAACGGCCATATTCAACAGAAGGCGAAGGAACAGGGTTCCATCGAGATGGAGAAGATCGTAAACGACTTGGCGGCCAAGATGCGTTCCATAGCCCAAAACCGCGGCAGGAACGTCGAAGCCGCCGAGAAGATGGTCAGGCAGAGTACCTCCCTGAGCGAGCGAGAGGCCCTTAAAGCCGGCTTAATAGATCTCATAGCTTCCCATGAAAGGGACATCTTCAAGTGGATAAACAGCCACCCGATCAAGCGCTTCGACGGTTCCATGGAGAGGCTGACCATAGCTTCCAATCCCACCATAACACCCATAAACATGACCGTCAGGGAGAGTTTTCTTTCCGGGCTCGCCAATCCCTCTCTCGCCTTTATTCTTCTTATACTGGGAGCGCTCGGCCTCTTCGTGGAGTTCAAGAGCCCCGGCCTCATCTTTCCAGGCGTGCTCGGAGCGATCTTCATCCTCCTTTACGTGATGTCCATTCCCATCCTTCCCGTGAACGTGGTTGGGTTGCTCCTTATCATCCTTGGCATTATCTTCTTTATTCTTGAGGTGAAAGTGGTATCATACGGTATGTTGACTGTTGGAGGAGTGATTTCGTTGATCTTCGGAGGCATGATGCTCTATAACAAAGCCCCAATTCCGGAACTCCGGCTTTCATTGGCCGTTGTTCTCCCCGTCGTACTGGCTTTTTCCGGTATAATCGTCTTCCTCCTCATACTGGCCGCGAAGTCAATGCGCAACCCGGTACAGACGGGAAGGGAAGGCATCATAGGGCAGGAAGGCGTGGTTCGCGACGCAATCGAACCGCCGAATATCGGCAAGGTTTTCGTCTTTGGCGAGTATTGGAACGCACGTAGCGACCGGTCTCTTCCAGTCGGCGAGCGCATAAAAGTAACCGAGCAGCAGGGCATGACCCTTACGGTCGCCCCCATTCTCAAGGGAGGAAACAATGGAGTTGCTTAGTTTTCCGATTATAGCCGTAGCAATCATCGTTCTCGGCTGGCTCTTCTCGTGCATCAATGTTCTAAAAGAGTATGAGAGGGGTGTTATCTTCCGATTGGGCCGCGTATTGCCGGAGCCCAAGGGCCCCGGAATCATCTTCGTCTTCAAACCCTTTGACTCCATCGTTCGGGTCGGATTGCGCGTTATCGTACTGGACGTCCCCCCCCAGGACATCATCACCAAGGACAACGTCACCGTGAAGGTTAACGCCGTCGTCTACTTCAGGGTCTTCAATCCCCTGAACGCCATCTTGCAGGTGGAAAACTACATCTACGCCACCTCCCAGCTATCCCAAACCACCCTGCGCTCCATCCTCGGCCAGGTGGAGCTTGACGAGTTGCTCTCGCAACGGGACAAGCTCAACCAGGAACTCCAGTCCGTACTGGATGAAGACACCGACCCATGGGGAATCAAGATTTCCAAGGTGGAGATAAAAGGGGTTGACCTGCCCCAGGATATGCAGAGAGCGATGGCTTTGCAGGCCGAGGCTGAACGGGAAAAACGCGCCAAGATCATCAACGCCGATGGCGAATACAAGGCGTCGGAGATGCTGGCAAGGGCCGCGACCGTCATGTCCAACAACCCGATCACGATGCAGCTTCGCTACCTACAGACCCTGACCCAGATCAGCGCGGAAAACGCCAGCACCGTGATCTTCCCGGTTCCCATGGAGTTCAAAGCGCTCTTCTCCAAGATGCTGGCTCCGGAGGCAAAACCTAAAGCATGAGAACGGCGGCGGCCTGTGGCTCGTCGGTTCGCCGGAGCAGATGGGAGCAGATAACGTACGGGGTCTGACATCGCTTGTGACCGTGGAAAGGCAATTTAGAGTTCGGGATAACGGCCTATGACACAACATCGATCACTCCCGGCCGACTTCGAGTTGTCCCTGTACAGGGACTTAACGAGGACCTTCCGTTCCTTTGACCTCAAGACCGTATCGGAAGAAATCCTCAATTCCCTGCTCCATAACGTAAGGGCCGACTACGCCACCCTGCTGATCCTCAGCGACAACGGCTGGCACGTGGACCGGGTCTTCCGCGCCGGGTTCAAGAAAAAGGACCACTTGGTTGATCGCTTCGGCCTCACCCGAACCGATATTGAGGCGCTGGTTCGCGACATGATTCCGAAGCTCCGCGTCTTTGACGGGGAAAACAGTCTGGAGACACGGCTAAAGGTGAATGGTCGTCCCATCGAACGCCTGGCCGTTTTTCCAATGCAGTTGGTCTACGACTACTTCGGGCTCATCATGGTTGCGTCTGTTGAGGCGAAGGGCGTGGAATGCAGGCTGAACAGCGCGAGTACGAGAATACTGGAAAAGGCGCTCGTTGACTACGGTTTCGCGCTGAAAAACGCCCTCACGATGGGCCGGTTGAATGAACTCATCACCAAGGACGACCTGACCCTCTCCTACAATAGGCGCTTTTTCGAGGAGTACTTTTCCGAGGAATTGGAACGAGCGCGCCGCTATAACAACCCGCTTTCCCTTATCTTCATGGACCTCGACGGCCTGCACAAGGTAAACGATCGCTTCGGCCACGCCATGGGCAGCAGAACCCTCCAGGAAGCCGCCGCAAGAATCATGAATGCCGTACGAACCATCGACAAGGTCGTCCGGTACGGCGGAGACGAATTCTGCATAATCCTGCCCGAAACGGACTGGGAGGGGGCAAGCGAAGTCGCGGAACGCATACGTCAGCGGCTGGCGGCCTCTCCCTTCCTCATTGACGAAACGGGGGGCATAGAGATTACAGGATCCTTCGGTATAGCTTCCTACCCAACCCACGCGATGACGAAGGAAGAGATGATCAAAAAGGCCGATGAAGCGATGTACCGCATCAAGAGTCTCACGAAGAATGACATCCAAGTCGCCCAGCCCCTTAAACGTTTTCCCTGATAAGGCCGGAAATAGCCATGGATGAACCGGTAACGCTCAGCGGCAGACTCTCGGACATCTCACTACCAACCTTCATGATGTCCCTGTACCACCAGAGGGAAAGTGGGGTGCTGTTTCTCACGGAACCCACCGTTGGCAGGCGCCTCTACCTGGACGAAGGTTCTATCGCCTACGCCGTATCGGACAACCCAGACGACGGGCTTGGCGACTGGCTCTTCCGCAAGGGCCTGATAACGATGCAGCAATACATTGAGGGCAGGGACAGCCTTCAAGTGTTCGGATCATGGAGCCAAACCATTTTGAAGCTCCGGCTTCTATCCCCGGAGAATCTGCTGGACGTGATGACCCAGCACCTCTACGACCTGCTCTCTTCCATCTTCGGGATGAAGTCGGGGAACTACTCAGTAGAACTGGGACCCTACTCCGCCCTGGATATGGCTAACCTATCCCTCGACATGCCGGTGGTCGTCTACAGGGGTATGAAGCGCATGGAAACGTGGAATCGCATGTTTTCGGTTGTTGGCGAACCATCTGAGAGGCTGGCCATGGCTCCGGAGTTCCCGGCCCACGGCGCGCAGTTGGAGATAGAAGGCGACGAAGCCCACGTTCTGGATTTATGCCGGGCGAGGATGCTCGTTTCCAGCATTCTCGACGCCAGCTACCTGAGCCCCTTTGAAACCTACCGGCTTCTCTGGATATTCCTCACCCTCGGCCTGATCGTCCACGTCGATGAGGAAGCAAGTGAAAACGGCCGGTCCGGGGAGAGGTCCCTTGCGGACCTCATCGACAAGTACAACAACCTCTTCGCGATCATCCACGAGAAGCTGTCCGTATTACCGGGAGCTGAATCAATAGTCCAGGAAAGCCTGCGCGAACTCCCGCGGGTTTTTCCGGAACTCGGCGAGTTGCAGGACGAACTCGTTTTTCAGGGCAAGTTTAATAGCGACGCCGTTCTCAACAAACCCCTCGGCGTTTCCGGGAGCGAATGGCCGGCCCACCTTCAATCCATGCTGGATGAGGTGCTCTACTCCCTGGTCCTTGCTTCCCAAATCCACCTGCCCGAGGAGACCCACGGGGAGATTCTTCGAACCATCCACCAACGCGTCAAATAACCTAGGAGGACCGTTATGGACACAAAGCCGAAAGCTAAGATGACGGCCGGACACGTTCTATGGATCATTGCCGGCGTGGTGGTCGCCTCTGTTCTGACAGCCGTGGCCTCCTGGCTTTTCTCTCCAAATGCCAGTTCCGAAAGCGGTTCCTCGCGACTCGCCCCCATCGGCGAGGAAACGGTGAAAGAGAACAACTTCCATCCCGAGACCGTGCCCGGAGAAAAAAAGAGCGGCGGCGAGACCAACGAGAATGCGCCTACGCCGAAAATAAAAGAGCACGCCACTTCCCCGCCACCACCCCGCGGTACGGCATCACGACCATCCGTCTCGGGCACCGCCGCGAAGAGTGCCGCTCATCCCTCTTCCACCCGAAAGCGTTTCCCTACCACAAAGAGGCCGCGTAGCTCCTTTGGAGTCCAGGTGGGCGCCTTTTCTTCGCGGAGGAACGCCAGGGGCCTGCTCGGCAACCTCAAAGCCCACGGCTACCCGGCCCGTATGGTCGTCGGAAATGGCAACTTCAAAATCGTCATCCCCGGCTTCAAAAACCGGAGCGAAGCCGAGGGAGAAGTGCGGGTTCTGAAACGGGGAGGATTTTCCGGCGCATTCGTGGTTAGACAGGAGTAACCATGGCAAAAACCCGAAAGAAGGCCGGTTTCGAAGACCAGCTTCAAGAACTGGAAGGAATCGTCGCACGGCTCGACGGCGACACCCTCTCGCTGGAAGAGAGCCTCAAACTCTTCGAGAAAGGCATCCTTTTAAGCCGCCGACTCCAGGGCGCCCTGGAATCGGCCTCCCTGCGAGTGACCCAACTCCTGGAGGGCGATACGTCAAAAGAGGTGAAGCCCGGCGATGCTTCGACCTCGGGGGAAACGCCTTCCGGTGAGGATTCCGCTCTATGAAACCGCCGGTCCTGGAGCGCTGGGTGCCTTTAATAGAGGACGCTCTCAACCAAGCTCTTCCGCCGACAACAACGGAACCGGTGAGGCTCCACGAAGCCATGCGCTACAGCGTCATGGCCGGTGGAAAACGGCTCAGGCCCATTCTTGCCGTGTGCGCCTATGCCGCCTGCGGCGGAAAAGACTTCAACGCAATCCTCCCGGCGGCCGCGGCCCTGGAACTTCTTCACACCTATAGCCTGATCCACGACGACCTTCCGTCGATGGACAACGACGAGCTTCGCCGCGGCAAGCCTACGAACCACCTTGTCTTCGGAGAAGCTATTGCTATTCTCGCGGGTGATGCGCTTCAGACACTCGGCGCGTTGCTGCTCAGCCGGGAGCCGGCGGGATCAGCCTGGACGTCAAGGCGCAACCGCGCCTGCAGCGATATCTTCTCCGCTCTCGGTTCGACCGGAATGGCGGGGGGACAGGCGATGGACATGGAAGCAACCGGAGCTTCCAATAAAATAACGGCCGAGGCTCTTACGACGATTCACAGGCTCAAAACCGGCCGTCTACTCGAAGCCTCTTTATTGGCCGGAGCCACCTGGGCCGGCGCTCCAAGTCGCGAAAGAAGGGCGCTAACGGTCTATGGCAGAGCCCTGGGGCTGGCCTTCCAGATCGTAGACGATCTCCTCGACGAAACCGCCAGCCGTGAGGAACTTGGGAAAACACCCGGCAAGGACATCGCCCAGGGGAAGACGACCTTTCCCGTGCTGTGGGGCATAGAAGAATCCGGAAGGGAGGCGGATCGCCTGCTTACCGAGGCGCTTGAAGCGACCCGGGTCTTCGGACGGCCAGGCGACGAACTGCGTCAGATCGCGCTGTACGTGGTGAACAGAAAAAAATGAAGAAATGCAGAGCCGACCTTCTACTGGTGGAACGCGGACTCACCCCCACGCGGACCAAGGCGCAGGCGGTCATAATGGCCGGACTCGTGTACAGTGGGAAACGGCGCATCGACAAAGCCGGACAGACTCTATCCGACGACGCCCCGCTGAAAGTAGTTGGAAAGGCGTGCCCTTTCGTCAGCCGTGGCGGGCTCAAGCTCCAAGCGGCGCTTGATGGCTTTGGGCTTCCCGTTGAAGGAGAAGTCTGCGCCGATATCGGTTCCTCCACCGGCGGTTTCACCGACTGTCTTCTCCAGAGGGGCGCCAGGCGTGTCTTCGCCGTAGACGTCGGCCACGGGCAGTTCGATTCCGGTCTTAAGAGCAATCCCAGGGTCGTATTGAGAGAAAAGATCAACGCAAGGAACCTCCAAGAGGACTTCTTTGGCGAGGCCATCGGCTTAGTCGCCATAGACGTCTCCTTCATTTCGCTCAAGCTGATTCTGCCGGCCATCATCCGAAGCGCCCCACGGGCAACGGTTCTGGCCATGGTAAAGCCGCAGTTCGAAGCCGGCCGCGAGCGAATTGAGCGGGGCGGCGTAATTCGCGATCCACTGCTGAGAAAGAAGATCGTCGGGGAGATCCGCGCCTTTGCCGAAGAGGTGGGATACAATTGCCTTGGTACGGTTGAGAGTCCCGTCAAGTGCCCCAAGGGAAATGTAGAGACCTTCCTGCACCTGCGCCCATTTTCAAGGAGAACGGCGATAGATGAGTGACAATTCGGACTACACCGTAGGCATAGTTGCGAAACCGCAGTCCTCGGGCCGCCTTCTCCTTCTTGACGACCTTGTTAAGTGGCTTTCGATGCGCAACATCGCGCACGTCCTGGATCCCGAGGCCGCCCTGCTGGCGGAAAAATCCTCCGCCAGGATCCTGGAAAGGCCGGAGCTGCCGAAACAATCCGACCTTATAGTCGTACTCGGCGGAGACGGAACGCTCCTTTCGATAGCTCGTCACTGCACGGGGTTAAGCGTTCCCATACTTGGCGTAAACCTCGGCAGCCTTGGATTCCTGACCGAAACCGGCGCCGATGAACTCTTCCCGGCACTGGAACACTGCCTGAACGATACGGCGACCATCCAGCCGCGCATGATGCTCAAGGTGACGCTAAAGAGAAAGAAAGAGACGCTGGCCACCTACAACTGCCTGAACGACGTCGTTCTTAACAAGGGCGCCCTTGCCAGAATAATCGAGATTCGCGTCCGCGTTGGAGAGGAACTCCTGACTGGAATGAGAGCTGACGGGCTTATAGTCTCTACTCCGACGGGTTCCACCGCGTACAACCTCTCCGCCGGAGGCCCCATCCTCACTCCGGGCATGAACGGCATCATCATCAACCCCATCTGTCCCCACACTCTCACCCTGAGGCCGCTCGTAGTGGACGTAAGCCTACCCATCAAGGTAAGCCTCA
The DNA here is from genome assembly GCA_964537405.1 of uncultured Thermoanaerobaculia bacterium. Classification (GTDB taxonomy): domain Bacteria; phylum Acidobacteriota; class UBA4820; order UBA4820; family DSQY01; genus CAVRTJ01. Next base: position 17,328 of record CAZIBS010000047.1, read on the forward strand.
CCCAGGAATCCGGGGAGGTTTACCTTACCGCCGACGGCCAGTTGGGACACCCGGTGGGACTGGGTGACCGTATTTTAATAGAAAAGGGATCCAGCTCCATTCTTCTCGTTACAACACACCAGCGCAATTATTTCACCCTGCTGAGAGGCAAGTTGGGCTGGGGCGTCTCAATTCCCGAAGAGTAGCTGCCGGGCAATCCCCCCAATCCCGCGACGGTTGATGCGTTCGATCGCCTGTCCGAACGCAATTGATAGCCTTGGTTATTATGGCGGATCTCGTTTATCGTTATTTCGTCGGGTTCGCGCGTCCCGTAGAATGGCTTACAGCCCCGAATCATCAAAAAACCATCAACCCGTCCGTAGGAGGGGCT
>CAZIBS010000048.1:0-17171 GCA_964537405.1 uncultured Thermoanaerobaculia bacterium
CGATCCTGCTCCGCGCCGCCGGGGTCAAACTGCCACCAACCCTAAGCCCCACGGGCGATACAGCAAGATCCACCAGATAGATAACGCACCCTTTTTGTATATTAAATGATACCACCCCAATGTGGTGCCACGTCTGCTTTCTATCTTCGTATCATACTGATTCTTAAGGACTTACTAAAATGAACTGTTCAAGATGAGTAATACCTTCGCAAGGAGGGTAACGGTTCCAAATAGTCGGGGTTGCCGTGGCCGCCACGTTCTCTCGCGGTGACGCCTGTCGTGAAGGCTGCTTTCATGGTAATGGCATTACCCGATGGTTACGCCCGCCGTTTCCCCCATCTCTGCTCTACTCTTGGCCCTTTGTTCTTGACCGCGGCCGGGGCTGCGGATAGAGTGATAGCGGCCTTGGAGGGCGTGTAATGAAGGTTGCGAAAAAAATCCCGGTTTTAGTCGTTTCGCTTCTGTTCGCCTCGACGCTGCTCATGGAAACCGTCTCGTGCGGCAGCCGGCCCGCCAAGATCGGCGCGGTGTTGCCCCTGAGCGGCCCCGGCGCCTACCTCGGCAGGAGTATTGACAAGGGGATGAGGCTGGCCGTTGCACTCCTGAACCGTTCGGGTGGAATCAATGGAAGACGCATGGAGATGTCCGTCGTCGATTCCGGTTCGCGTGGAGAAAAAGCCGTCCTGGCGATGAAGCGTTTTTTCGTGCGGGATGGCGTGAGCGCGGTAATAGGCGGCTGCACGGCCAGAGAGGCCATGGCCATGGCTCGGGTCGCCGAACGGCTGCACGGCGTTCTCCTTTCGCCCTGCGCTTCCTTCCCGCCGAGCCGGGCCAAAGACTCCTTCACCTTCAGTACGTGGCCGTCCAGTAGCCGTTCGGCTCGGGTCCTGTCGGATTTTGCCGCTTTTACCCTCCACGCAGACAGGATAACCGCGCTGCGTGGGAACGGTCCCGCCTCGGATGAGAGCCTTCGCGCTTTCGTGGATGCCTTCGGCCACGAGGGACGCACCGTTAAAACCATGCGTTTTCGGAGTGGAAAGGAAGGGTTGAATGTTGCAAGACAGGCCGCCGGTAGGTTTCTGAGGGGCAGCCAAGTGTTGCTGCTTGCCGCGGGGATCGGTAATACCATGGAGGGCCTCAGCGTACTCAAGGCCGAGAGCCGCGGACGCCCCCTGCTCTCCCTGAACGTACCGGCCGGGGTCGGAGGGCTTGCCCGTCTCCCGGGAAACGCGGAGGGGGTCATCTTTCCAATGCCTTTCCTGAATACTCGGAACCGGGGGGCAGAGGTGCAGGACTTTCTTTCGGCCTACCGCCTTAAGTTCAACGCCAATCCGGATATCTATGCGGCGTGCGGCTACGACGCCGTTTACATACTTGCTTCGGCCATGGCCGGGAACGGCCTAAACCGGGAACAGATCAGGCACGGTCTCATGGAACTCAAGGAAGCTCCGAGCGTGATGGGTCCTGTTACCTTCAACGCTGAAGGCGAGATAGAGAGAGATCCCAGCCTCTTTGTCGTCAAGGGTGGAAAGGCGGTCAGGCTCAAGAAGGCACTCAACGAGATCCTTCCTTCAATGCAAGAGCGAGTGGCGCGCCGCCGCTTCGGAGGTTGATGAAGTGGGAGAGCCGGCGACGCTGAATGAACTGGCCGGGAAAGGCGCTCTCTGGCGCGGGGAGGGACGAGTCGTCGTCTTCACCAACGGATGCTTCGACCTCTTTCACGCCGGACACGCGAGGTATCTGAACGCGGCCCGAGTCCTCGGAGATATTCTCATAGTAGGACTCAACAGCGATTCGTCCGTCATGGGACTCAAAGGAAAGGGACGCCCGGTTATGCCCGAGGACGAGAGGTCCGAAATCCTCTGCGCCCTGCACTCCGTTGACTACGTCGTCATCTTTGACGAGCCGACCCCGCTTCGTCTTATTGAGAGGCTGCTGCCGGATGTTCTGGTGAAGGGAGGAGACTGGGCGCACGATTCCATCGTGGGCGCGAAAACGGTTCGTTCCCACCAAGGCCGTGTAGAAACCATCCCGGTACTCTCCGGCCGCTCTACCAGCATCCTCATAAACGCGCTCATGGCCTCCATAAAGTGAATCCGCTAATTGAAAGGTTCCTCGGCGAACTCTACTCGTCGATAGGCGGGGACGAAGGTCTCTCCTCGGCTTCGGGAGGCGGGTTTGCTTACGCCATCGCCGCCCACATCTCCGCGGTGAAGGAAGGCGCCGGGATTCTGGTCCCCTCGGAGGAAGAGGCGCGCAAACTGCACATTTTTTTACGCTCGCTTCTGGGGGAAACGGCAGCGCCGACTTTGCTTCCGGTTCCCGGCGTCGATCCCTACAGTGGACTTCCGGTTCATTCCGGCATCCTGCTGAACAGGGCTGCGGCGCTCACCCGCGCAGCGACCTCCACCCGCCCGTTGTTGCTGGCTTCCACCCCATCGTTTCTCTATAAAGTACCGAAGCTGGGCTGGTGGAAGGGCGCACTTCGCGTCGTTGAACGCGGGGCTCGCTTGGATCGGCAGGCATTCAGGCTTGATCTTTGGCGTTTCAGATACCGCAATGTAGACATCGTCGGCGAAACGGGTGAGGCGGCCTTCAGGGGAGGGATCGTGGATATCTTCCCTCCGACGGAGGTCATGCCGGTGCGGATGGAGTTTTTCGGGGACGACGTTGAGTCGCTCCGTCACTTCGACCCGGTAAGCCAACGATCTCTCGACGAACTGGAACGGCCGGTTCTGATCCATCCACTTTCGGAGGTCGTCAAGGACGACGAACTCATAGAGCGCATGAGGGCCGAACTGGCCGTTGCCGGCTCCTTCGGAGAAATACGCCTCGAAGGATTGAACGCTAACGGCAGTTATCCTTCTTTCGATGTCGAAGCGCGCTACGACGACGGTTTTTTTGCTCCCCTAACCGACTTTCTCAGGAATGCCCACTGGGTGGTGGCCACCCCGGCTGCCGTGGTGGACACCGCCGGAAACACACTTAAAGACTTAGGCGACAGCTTCACCCTCCACGAACGGCCTTCTTTTCTCGCCCCCGACAGGCTCTTCGCCGGCCTGGACGTGGTGAAGACGCTCGTTAAGGCGCCGAATACCGTTGCGGCGGCGGACCGGGGTGATGGAGCGTGGGAGCGTCTACCGAGTTTCCCAGCGGAGCCCTATCGCTTGCTCAAAGAAATAAACAGGCGGGTGGTTGAGGGCTTTCGTTGCCTGGCCCTGCTTAGAGGTCGCGGAAGCTTGGAGCGACTTGCGGAGATGGCCCTGTCGGAGGACCTCCTGGTGAACAGGGAACTCCCCTCCGGTGGAAATCTACCACCCGGACTTTACACCGCCGTTGCCCCGGTAGAGGCGGGTATCGTTTTCCCTCCGGGCCGATGGCTTGCCTTCACGGAAAGGGAGATTTTCGGCAGGGGACGCATTATGCGTGTGGAAGCAACACGGCGCAGGGAGGCATTCTCCACCGGAATCCGGGATCTTAAACCCGGAAATCGAGTCATCCACGTCGAGCACGGAATGGGGCTCTACCAGGGGCTTAAAACGCTGGTCAGAGGCGGCGTCCGCGAGGACTATCTGGTACTTGATTACGCCGGGAACACGCGCCTTCTGCTTCCGGTAACCCGGATGGACCTTGTTCAAAGGTACGTAGGCCCGGAGGGGTTTGAACCTCCCCTGGACAAGCTGGGCGGAGCAGCCTGGAAGAAGAACAAGGCCAGGGCAAGGAAAGCCGTACGGAAGGTGGCGGTGGACCTCATGCGCCTCTACGCAGCACGAAAGTCGGCGGAGGGCCACGCATTTTCCTCCGATACGGCTTGGCAGGCGGAGTTCGAATCTCAATTCCCCTATTCTCCGACACCCGACCAGGAAAACGCCGTAAGGGAGGTCAAGGCGGATCTCGAGTCCAATCGTCCAATGGACCGGCTGGTCTGCGGAGACGTCGGCTTCGGCAAGACCGAGGTGGCCATGCGCGCCGCCTTCAAGGTAGTCCAGGAAAATCGCCAAGTCGCTATTCTCTGCCCCACGACCGTTTTGTCTCTCCAGCATCTGGAGCGTTTCCGGGAACGCTTCGCCCCTTTTCCGGTAAGGGTTGAGATGCTCTCACGCTTTCTATCGAGTGCGGAGCAGCGCCGTGTCGTGGAGGCCGCCGTCTCCGGAGAGGTTGACATACTCATCGGTACCCACAGGCTGCTGTCGAAGGACGTGCTTCTGCCCTCACTCGGACTCCTCGTCGTCGACGAGGAACAGCGCTTTGGAGTAACCCACAAAGAGAAGATCAAGGCTCTCAAGGAAAAAGTCGATGTGCTGACCCTCACCGCCACGCCTATACCGAGAACCCTCCAGATGGGACTGTCCGGAATCCTCTCCATGTCCCTCATCCAAACCCCGCCTAAGGACCGGTTGAGCATCCAGACTACCGTTCGTCCCTTCGACCGGGAACTCATAACCTCGGCGATCAGGAGGGAACTGGCCCGCAACGGGCAGGTTTTTTACATCCACAACAAGGTTGAAACCATTGTTGCGGTGGCCGGTCGTATCCAGCGATGGGTTCCGGGTGCCAGGGTCGTAACGGCCCACGGCCGGATGAATGGTAAGGAGCTGGAAGCCGTCATGATGGCCTTCTTCAGGGGAGACTACGACGTTCTGGTGTCCACCACGATAATAGAAAACGGCATGGACCTTTCCAGGGCCAACACCCTGCTCGTTGAAGATGCGCAGAATTTCGGCCTGACCCAACTCTACCAGCTTCGGGGGCGGATCGGCAGGTCGGACGTCCCGGCTTACGCCTATCTTCTAACCCCACCGGGGATGGCGCTTAAGGGCAATGCCGCCAAACGGCTTGATACCCTTCAGGAATTCTCCGAACTCGGCGCCGGTTTCAGGGTGGCCGCCGCTGACCTCGAAATCAGGGGCGCGGGCAACTTCCTTGGCGCGGAACAATCAGGCCACATGGCAGCCGTCGGCTTTGAACTCTACACGAGGATGCTGGAGGAGGCGGTGGCGGAGGCGAGGGGCCGGTCCCGGCCGATAGTCAACCGGTGTGAGCTGAGTCTGGGGCTGGACCTTTCGGTCCCGGTGGAGTACATGGAAGGGATGAACCAGCGCCTCTCCTTCTATCGGGAACTCTCGCTCGCGTCAAGCGAGGAAGGGGTTGAGAAAATTGCGGAGAGGACGGAGGACCGTTTCGGTCCGGTCCCGGTTGGGGTCAGGCGAATGTTGGACATGGTGAAGTTGCGTATTAAGGCGGAGAATCTGGCCATTAAAACGATAGCTGTTCGGAACGGGAACCTCGAAATGTCCTTCGATCCGGGCGCCGACCTCGACACGGCGGGGCTCGTGTCCTTCCTCTCGGGAAAAGAGGGCGTCCGACTTGACCCCGGGGGGGCGCTATCTTTACCATTAGAGGTGGGCGAAGAGCCCATGGAAGCAGCCGGAAAAATAGTGGAGGCGGCCGACCCGTCGTCGCGGGCCAAATCATGATGAAACGGCGCTTGATCCCATTCGCCATTGTTTTTTTTGCCCTCGCGGCCTTCGTATCATGTCGGAACGGTCCGCTAAAGAGGTTGGAGCGCAACCCGGCCGTCCTGGCGGTGGTCGGACGGTACTACGTTGAGAGGGCGGACTTAAAGGCATCTCTTGCCTACAACCAGGCCGGAAAAACCAAGGATCCGGCCGTCCTTAGCCGAATACTGGATGGTCTTCTGAACGACGTGTTGGTCCTCAACGATATCGCCAAGGGGCCGGCTCCCGGTGAGCCCGGGCCGCTTGGTCTCTATTCGGACCCGAGGGCTATAAAAATGGCTATTGCTCCGGTCCTGGAGAGCAAGGTCTACAACAGGGTCACGGTCAGGAAGGGGCAGGTTGAGGCATACTACGTGGCCCACATCAAGCAATACCGGAAGGGCCCCGGCGTTCTTCTGCGCACCATTCTGCTCTCCGGCCCCAAGCAGGCAAAGGAAGCGGCAACGCTGCTGCGAAGGGGCCACTCCTTCGTTGGGGTAGCCCGTCTTTATTCGGTCTCTCCGAAAAAGGGCGCCCTACAGTACTTCGAGTACGGTGAATTGCCCGACTATCTTCTGCCTGTCGTGAAAGATGCGAAGGTAGGGGTGGCCACCGCGCCCGTGGAGGTCTCTTCGGAGTTCCTGCAGATCGTCTGCGTGGAAAAGCGTTTCAAGCGGTACGTGGTTCCCCTTGAAAAGGTGAAATCCAAGATACGGTTGGCGCTGGCGGACGCCGAGAGCGCCCGCTACTACCAAGCTTACCTGGAGCGGTTGAAAGGCCGCTTCCCAATCCGGGTTTTTTGGTCTAAACTGCCGTTTACTTACGGGAAGGAGGGTTCATGATTCGACGAATGCTCATTACAATCGCCATCCTTATCACGGTTTTTCCCCTGGTTGGGCAGGCCGAGACCGTTGAAGAAATTGTCATCAAGGTCAATGATTCAATCGTTACCCGCAGCGAATACGAGAGCCGTCTCAAGAGTACGATTGAAGGCATGAAGAGGGGCTACAAGGGACCGAACATGACAGCTCGCATCAAGGAGGTTCCCCAGTTGCTTCTGAACGAAATCGAAGACGAATTGCTACTGGTCGCGAAGGCGAAACAGTTGTACCAGGTAAATTTGATCGTTGACCAGCGGGTGAAATCATTCATGAAGGCCAATCACCTGAAGACCAAGGCGGACCTCGCAAGGGCCTTGGGGCAGGAAGGGATGACGGTGGCGGGCTTCAGGCGCCAGGTTACCCTCATCTACGTACCGGAGTTCATGAAGAGCAGGGAGATCCGGAGCCGGATTACGATCAGCATGCCGGAGATAGAGAACTACTACAATAAGCACAAGGCCCAATTCGCAACCAAGGCCCAGGTAAAGCTCCAGGAAATACTGCTCTTGAAAAAGAGTTACACGAAAGACGAGGCTGATATCTTAGCTAAACACATTCTGGCCGAGTACAAGGCCGGCAAGAAATTCGGCGCCTTGGCGGAACGGTTTTCCGAGGCCTTTTCCAGGAGTAAAAAAGGAGAAGCGGGGTGGTATCAACGCTCCGACTTGAACTCCGCCATCGGCGCCGCCGTTTTCTCCCTGAAGGCGGGCGAGGTGACGAAGCTCATTCCAACGACCGCCGGATGGTATCTCTTCCGGATGCAGGCCGTTAAGAAGGCCGGGATGCCCAACCTCGCCAAGGCGCAGGAAGCCATCGTGGCGGCCCTCAAAAACGTGAAGTTCAAAAAAGCTTATCAAAGCTACATCAAGAAACTAAAGGCCGAGAACTACGTGTGGATCAATCCCAAGTACGTTTAACCCGGGAACCGACGTCTGGATGGCACCGTGAGACTTGACCTCTTTCTTAAAAATACAAGGTTGGTAAAGCGGCGGACTTCGGCCAAGCGCCGGGCCCTGGCCGGTGGGTTCCTCGTTAACGACCGCCCCGGCAAAGCCGGTAACAAGGTTAAAGTCGGCGACGTGATAACACTCAAAGCAGGAGACGGAACAGAGAGACGGGTGAGGGTGCTCGCCGAAGCAAAAAGACCCGTGCCGAACGGATACGAGGCCGATTTTTTCGAAGACGTGGAGTAGACCTCATCGTGGCTCTCGCCGCTTCCCAGCCCGGCTCTCCCCCCAGCGCCTTTTCCTTCGGCCGCGTTTTGGTTTCACCCGCCCTCGTTCTTGCGCCCATGGCGGGGCTCACCGATGCAACCTTCAGAAGAGTGGTCAGGGAATGCGGGGGGGTTGGACTCGTGGTTTCGGAACTTATTTCTTCCGAGGCTCTTTCCCGCGGAGCGTCGAAGGCCGGGACCCTGACATACACCGACGCGGGAGAACACCCCATAGCACTCCAGATTGCGGGGGCCGACCCCGTCCGAATGGCGGAAGCGGCAAAGATGTGTGTGGGGTTCGGCGCCGATATCGTTGATATCAACATGGGGTGCCCGGCGCCCAAGGTTACGAGGGGTGGGGCCGGAGCCGCACTCCTGAGAAACCCGATGGTTGCGGCTCGCATTGCCGGGGCCGTGGTTCGTTCGGTGGAGGTTCCGGTGACCGCCAAACTTCGCACCGGATGGTCTGAGCACGAGCGTACCTTCATTGAAGTAGCGCGGCTCCTCGTCGAAGAGGGGGTCCGGGGATTGACGCTTCACGGTCGCAGCAGGAGTCAGGGTTACTCGGGTAAGACCGACTGGACTTCGATCGCCCTTTTGAAGTCCTCCGTCTCCATACCGGTCGTGGGCAACGGAGACGTCACGACCCCGGAAGAGGCTCTAACCCTCTGGAACAAAAGCGGCTGCGACGGTATTATGGTGGGACGCGCCGCCCTGAAGAATCCCTGGATATTCAAGCAGGCAGAGGAATTAAGGCGTACGGGAGCTTTCCATACCTCCACCCGCGAAGAGCGCGTTGCCCTGGTGCGAAAACACTTCGAGCGGCTCCTTGCCGAACAGCTTCCCGCACAGGCTCTCTACCGCATGAAGAGCTTCCTGGGAAAGTATACGGCGGGGATGCCGGGTGCGGTGGCCCTCAGGAGAGGCCTGGGTGGCTACCGCACACCGGGCGACTTGCTGGAAGCCTTCAAAGATTGGGCCGGGGCCGGAACCACGGACGCCTCTTCCCCGAATGGCTGAGTTCCGTTGCCGGTCCGGGACCTTTGATGCCCCCAATCCCGGGATGGTTGATGCGGATAGCTGCGGAAGGCCCAACAGGCCGGGCGTTTGGGAAAACGACGTTTCGCTTATCAAGGAATTGGGGGCCTTCGGGCCAAAGGCCAAGAAGGCGCCAAGGGCGGGCTTTGCCCGCCTGCCCGTGCGGGCGTTTCAATCGCGGAATTTGGGGATGAGAGAACCCTTGTAGGCGGACGAGGTGGAAGATATACTGGCTGTTCCCGCGGGAGCCTTTAGTGAGGAAGAGGGGGTTGATCTTGGACTTTTGTTCTCAGCACACGTGCCTGATCGCCGGGTGCGTCAGGGCGTTGGGCGTGTACCGCGGGGCGTGCCCGCACGCTATCCCTGAAATCTTAAAATGGAGTTAAGGAGGTGGCGTCCGTGAGCGACAGAGAATTTGTTCACTTGCACGTGCATACGCAGTATTCCCTTCTGGACGGGGCTTGCCGTCTCGGAGACCTCATCACCCAGGCAACGGCGGACGGTGCCAAAGCTCTCGCTATTACCGACCATGGTAATCTCTTCGGCGCCGTTAAGTTCTACAAGAGGGCGCTCGCCGCCGGCATCAGGCCGATAATCGGTTGCGAAGCCTACGTGGCGCCCGGCTCGCGCTTCGACCGGGACAGGCGGACTCCCGAAGGCAAGCAACCCTATTCGCACCTGCTTCTCCTGTGCGAGAACGAAGAGGGTTACAAGAACCTCTGTAAGCTCTCAACGGCCTCATTCATGGAGGGCTTCCAGTACAAACCCAGAATGGACAAGGAGCTTTTGAGACAACACCATTCCGGATTGATTGCCTCCTCGGCGTGCCTCGGCGGCGAGATTCCGCAACTGCTCCTGCGTGGGAGCGAAGAAGAGGCTTTAAAGGCGGCCCTCGAATACCAGGAGATCTTCGGCAAAGGAAGCTTCTACCTCGAACTCCAGGACCACGGATTGCCCGGACAGACCGAGGTAAACAACAAAATTCTTGAACTCCACAAGGAGACGGGCATACCCTTGGTGGCGACGAACGACGTCCACTTCATGAAAAAGGACGACTTCGACGCCCACAACATCCTGATGTGCATTCAGACGAAAACCACGAGGGATGAGCGTGCGAATAACACCAGGATGGCCTACACCAGGGAACATTACTTCAAAAGTTCCGAGGAGATGTGGGAACTCTTCGCCGATTACCCGGACGCTCTGGAAAACACGGTGGCCATAGCCCGACGCTGTCATTTCAGCTTTGACATGGATTCAAAACACTACCCGGTTTTCCAGGTTCCGGAGGGAGAAACGCTCTCTTCATACCTGGAAAAGGTTGCCCGGGAGGGCCTCGAACGCCGTATGGATCAGGGCATGCTGGAAAAAGGAAATGGCCGTACGAAGGACGACTACGAGGCTCGCTTCGACTACGAGCTGAAGCTGATCAAAGGCACGAACCTGGCCGGCTATTTCCTCATTGTGTGGGATTTTATCCGCTACGCGAAGGAACAGTCCATACCGGTAGGACCGGGGCGAGGAAGCGCGGCCGGTTCTTTCGTCTCCTACTGCATGGCTATTACGGACATTGATCCCCTTAAATATGACCTGCTCTTTGAACGATTTCTAAATCCGGAACGCGTTTCCATGCCGGATATAGATATCGATTTCTGCATGCGAGGACGCTCCCGGGTAATTGCGTACGTCACCCAAAAATATGGCCGGGAAAACGTGGCTCAAATAATCACCTTCGGCGAAATGAAGGCACGCCTGGCCATAAGGGACGTGGGCCGGGCACTGGCCGTTCCCCTGGAGAAGGTGGACCGCATAGCCAAGATGGTTCCGGAAGAGCTGGGCACGACGATAGACGCGGCGCTCTCAAAGGCGCCGCAGTTGAAGCAACTCTACGACGACGATGGTGAAGTTAAAGAAGTCATCGATATTGCGCGTAGGTTGGAGGGCCTCACGCGACACGCTTCGACCCACGCCGCCGGAGTAGTCATTGCTCCAAGTTCCATCACCGAATTTTGTCCCCTTTACAAGGGCGGCAAAGGCAAGGATGAGGTGACAACCCAATTCGGAAAAGACGCCATTGAATCCCTCGGCCTGCTCAAAATGGATTTCCTGGGTCTAAGAACCCTTACCATTATAGACGATACGCTCAAGCTCATAGCCTCTTCCGGCAAGAGGCCGCCGGACATTGAGAATTTGCCACTGGACGACGAAAAAACCTTGAAACTCTTCGGCCGCGGCGACACGGACGGCGTCTTCCAGTTTGAATCCGATGGAATGAAAAGCGCCCTTCGCAAGCTGCAGCCCAAGCGCTTCGAAGACCTTATCGTGCTCAACGCTCTCTACCGTCCGGGGCCCCTTGGCGCCGGAATGATTGACGAGTATATCGGTAGGGCCCACGGAATCAAGAAAGTGGAGTACCCCTTCAAGGAAGTGGAGCTGATCCTCGGAGAAACGCTGGGAGTAATCGTCTACCAAGAGCAGGTCATGCGCACCGCCCACGATCTGGCCGGCTTCACTCTGGGCCAGGCGGACAGCCTTCGCAAAGCCATAGCCAAGAAAGACGCCGGGGCGATGCGGAAGCAGAAAGAACTCTTTTTAAAAGGATGCGAAGAACGAAAGGTGGACATGAAGAAGGCGAGGGCGCTCTTCGAAAACATGGAGACCTTCGGTCGCTACGGCTTCAACAAATCTCACTCCACGGCCTACGCGCTCGTCGCCTTCAGAACGGCTTACCTGAAGGCTCACTTCCCCACCCACTTCATGGCGGCTTTGCTCTCCGCGTGGGCCGACAATACCGATGAAATCCTGAAGTACATGAACAGTTGCCGCGAGATGCATATAAAGCTCCTCCCGCCCGACGTGAACCGCAGCAGCGAGAACTTTACGATAGAGGGCGATACCATTCGCTATGGACTTACGGCCATAAAGAACGTAGGCCAGGCTTCGGTCGAAGCCATTCTCAAGGCCAGGCGCAACTGCGGAACCTTCAGGAATCTCTTTCATTTCTGCCGTGAAACCGACCACTTTCAACTGAATAAGCGCGTCATGGAGAATCTCGTTCAATCGGGGGCCATGGACTGTTTCGGAGTGCCGCGCTGGGATCTGATCGCCACCCTGGAGCCGGCCATGGCCGAGGCTGCTAATGAACAGAACGACCGGTTGAAGGGACGGGCGGCCCTATTCGGCAACGATGAGGAACCGGAGGAAACCCCTGTCTCCTACCGCAAGGGCAAACCATGGTGCGACAAGGAAAAGTTCGCCCGTGAGAAAGAAAGCCTCGGTTTTTACCTGAGCGGCCATCCGCTGATGGAGCAGAGGGAGCTTCTCGCCCTCTATACAACCCATTCCCTATCGGAATTGGCGACTCTGGGCTCCTCCCAAAATGTTGTCGTCGGCGGTGTAGTTACGAAGTGGAGGCAGAAAAAGAGCAAGAAGGGGGACATGTTCGGCATTCTTGCCTTGGAGGACCTGGAAGCGACCGCGGAGATACTGCTCTTTAACAAAGTCTACGGGCAATATGGAAGCGCCATCGAGAAAAACACGGCGGTGTTGGTTGAAGGTCAGGCGCGGGTTGCCGATGGAGGCGTAAAGATATACGCCAACGCCATTATTCCTCTTTCGAAGGTGGAAGAAGAGCTTGGCGGCAAGGCCAAGGGAGTTTTGTTGCGGGTTCCGGCTTCACTGTGCGAAAGAGGCTGGTTGCTGGACCTGGAGGCCTTCTTTAAAAGACACAAGGGCAGGATACCGGTATACATGGATATTTCCGAACCCGGCCGGGGGACAACCAGAATCCGGCTCTCTTCAGGAAGCACGGTATCGGCGGGCAAAGCCTTTATTTCCGGAACCGAAGAGAGGTTGGGCAAGGGCAGGGTTCAACTTATTTTCAGCGAACCGGAGAAAGATGGAAAACCGCGGTTTTCCTCTCCAAGCGGCGCCAAGGAGTCAGTTCAATGAAAGATCCCCGGGGTTTTGAAAAACCCATCCAGGAACTCGAAGCAAAGATCGAAAGCCTCGAACTCTTCGGAGGGGGACAGAAGCAAAAGCGTGAACTCAACACCCTCAGGAAAAAACTCAAGGCGACCAGGGAAGAGATATTCGAAAAACTGACGCCGTGGCAAACGGTACAGGTGGCCCGTCATCCCGAACGTCCCTATACCCTGGACTACGTGGAAGCACTCTTTAGCGGTTTCCTTGAACTACACGGAGACAGGCGTTTTGGCGACGATCCGGCCATTGTAGGAGGACTCGCCTACTTTCGGGGAAAGCCGGTCTGCGTCATCGGCCACCAGAAGGGGCGGAATACGAAGCAGAAAATCTACCGAAACTTTGGGATGGCGCGTCCCGAGGGTTACAGGAAGGCACTGAGGCTCATGAAGCTGGCCGAGGAGTTCGGCCTCCCGGTCCTGACCTTTGTCGACACTCCGGGCGCCTACCCGGGCCTGGATGCCGAGGAGCGGGGCCAGGCGTCGGCCATAGCGCTGAACCTTCGTGAGATGGCCCTTTTGGAGACGCCGATCATAGTAACGGTAATCGGCGAGGGAGGCAGTGGCGGGGCGCTGGCCCTCGGGGTGGGCGACCGGATCAACATGCTCCAATACTCGATCTACTCCGTAATCTCTCCGGAAGGTTGCGCGGCTATCCTATGGAAGGACGCCACGAAGGCCGAGGAGGCCGCCGCGGCCCTGAAACTCGGGGCCCGGGATCTCCACGAACTTGGTTTGGTGGACGAAATAATAGAAGAACCGGCCGGCGGCGTTCAGGTAAACCCCCAGGAGGTTTTTGCCTCCATCGGAGAGCTGCTGGAAAAACAACTCGCGGAAATGGCTGAACTCCCGAAGGAAGAACTCGTTCGAAAACGTTACGACAAGTTTCGCATCATGGGCACCTTCAAGGACCCTAAAAAGCCCAAGAGCAAGAAATCCTGATGTTGTGCGTCAAAGAGGGAAGAGTCGCTGCTTCGCGGCTGTGTCCGGAATAGCCCCGATCCCTTGATAAGTGAAACGCTATTCTCCCGGACACCCGGCCTGGTGGGCTTTTTGCAGCTATTCGAATCAACCGTGGCGGGATTTGGGAATCCCGCCACGGTTGATTCGTCCGGGCATAATCGCTATATTTACTTGACTATGGGGCGGTTCCGACCTAATATGCCACGAGACGGTAGTTCTCATGGGTAGGGTCGGGAGCACTGCGTAAGGGTTGGAATGGTATGGCGCTCTACCGGGTCCAGTTGGAAAACCAGGCGAGACCGGTCTTCAGCAGGTGGGAAGGCGGTCCGCTCGACGCGCTTACGGCGGTGGTTGTTAAGACGGAGGACGGTCCGATCTTCGGCGAGGTGATGGAAGACCGCTCCTTCATGGCCCGGGCCGTACCGGTCCACATGGTCCTGGAGACCCTTCGGGAAGCTACTGAGGAGGATAGGATCGGCAGGCGCCGCCACCGTCGGCTGGAGAGGGAAGCTTTTCTCTTCTGCAGGGACCACGTTATCAACCTGGGGCTGGAAATGAAGATCAGCAGTGTCGGCATGTGCCTCGACGAAAGCCGCATGCTCTTCTTCTACACTTCGGAGAAGCGAGTCGATTTCAGGGAACTCACGAAAGTTCTTGCTCACCGCTTCAAGGTTCGAATTGAAATGCGTCAAATTGGAGTCAGGGACGAAGCGAAACTTCTGGGAGGGTGTGGTTACTGCGGACGCCCCCTCTGCTGCTCGACCCACCTGAACCAGTTCTATCCGGTTACGATAAAGATGGCCAAAGAACAGGGTCTCAGCCTTAATCCGGCAAAGATTTCCGGGCGTTGCGGCCGTCTCATGTGTTGTATTCGCTACGAATGTCCATCACGAAGTAACGGCGGAAACTGTAATCGCCGAAAGAGCTAGACTCACAAGGAGCGTGCCATGGCGGACCGAAAGTTGATTCGACCGAATCTGCGTGACTACAAGACGCGGAATCGGACGAAAGAAGCACGAAAACGTGATGAGGACACCGCGACATCGGCTGCCGGACTCTTTACCGGTGCCAGACGCAAACAGGTTCCTCCCGAACAGACCAACGCGGAGAACTTCTACTACCTGAAGCAGATGGGAACAAAAACTCCGGTGGTGGTTGTTTTGCTGGATAGCGAAGAGGTGCATGGCTGGATAGAGTGGTACGATAAGGAGTGCATCAAGGTCCACCGCCACAACGAAGCAAACCTGCTCATCTACAAGCACGCCATCAAGTATATTTTAAAGGAACGGGAGGCGTGATGCGCCCAAAGGTACTCATCACCGTGGGAGATCCCGGTGGAATAGGTCCCGAAACACTCTACTCAATACTGGAACCGGGCGACCTGCAAAAGACGGCCGACATTACGGTAATAGGTCCGGTGAGAACCGTGCCGTCCATTCCGAAGAACGTCAAATGGGAAAACCTGGACCTGCCGATGCTGCGGTTCCATAAGCGTCCACACCCTGATAACGGCCGTGTCGCGCTGCTCGCCATCGAAGAGGCGTCAAGGAGAATGGAAAGAAAGGAGGCCGATCTGCTCGTTACGGGCCCGGTATCCAAGGAGGCCATTCGCCGTTGCGGCGCCCCCTTCTCCGGCCATACCGAGTTCTTCGCCCGAACCTTCCATTGCAAGACATACATGGTCTTCTTTACGGGCGGCACGCCGGTGGCTCTCTACTCCACCCACCTGCCCCTCGGGGAGGCGGTCGCACACCTCACTAAAGAGGGGCTTGAAGGTTTCATAAGGGGGTTGGCAACAACCTGGAAGCGGCAGCTTGACGCCGGCCCCCGTTTCCTCGTTGCGGGATTGAATCCCCACGCCGGAGAAGGCGGGCTCGTAGGGCGGGAGGAACGTGATATCATCGAACCCGCCATAGAGACGCTGATTGGAGAAGGAATCGAGGTGGAGGGTCCCTTCGCCGCCGACAGCCTATTCTTGCTGCCCGCCGAAGCCCGTAATGTTATCGTGGCGCTCTACCACGACCAGGGAATGATTCCGGCCAAAATCTTGAGCCGTGGCCGCGCGGTTAACTGCACACTCGGTCTTCCCTTTATAAGAACCTCTCCCGACCACGGACCCGCCTTCGACATAGTAGGCTCTGGAAAGGCCGATCCAGGCAGCTTCCGCAGCGCCGTGCAGACGGGCCTGAAACTCCTGGAAAAGAGGCGCTGAGAGTGCTGGATATCCGCTTCTTCAGGTCGCAGCCAGAGGCCGCCAAGGCGGCCCTTGCCCGTAAGGGGATAGAAGAGTCGCAGGTAGACGAACTTCTGGCCATGGACGCCGCCTTCAGAAAATCAACGGCGCGGGTTGAGAAACTCAAGGCTCAAAAAAACGACATGTCCGGAGAGATAGGCGTCCTCAAAAGAAGGGGCGCGGACACGACCGCCGTCCAGCTCGAAATGAGGTCGATGGGCGAAAAGATAGCGCTCCTCGGCGAAGAAGCCGAGGGGCTGGGCAACAAAATTAAGGACGTGCTCATACGCATACCGAATGTTCCGCACGTCTCCGTTCCCGACGGACCGGACGATTCATCCAACTTAGTGGTTTCAACGTGGGGAAACAAGCCGGTCTTCGATTTTACACCCAAGGCCCACGACGCACTGGGAACGGACCTTGGAATACTCGATTTTAGGCGGGCGGCCAAGATCAGCGGGGCGCGTTTTGTCGTCTACCGGGGTGCGGGCGCCGCGATCGAACGGGCGCTCATCACCTTCATGCTGGACCTGCACATAAAAAAGCACGGCTACACGGAGATACTGCCGCCCTACCTCGTCAAGGCCGCGGCGCTCTTCGGGACCGGCAATCTACCTAAGTTCGAGGATGACCTCTTCAAGGTGGACGGCGGAGATTACTACCTCATTCCGACGGCGGAGGTCCCGGTAACCAACCTGCACGCCGGAGAAATACTCGAAGAGGCCGCCCTGCCCATAAGGTACTGCGCCTTCACGCCCTGTTTCAGGTCCGAAGCCGGTGCTTACGGCAAGGACACGAAGGGTATGATCAGGCAACACCAGTTTCACAAGGTGGAACTTGTTAAGTTCGCCGACCCTTCCACCTCCTACGATGAACTGGAAATGTTGACCGACGACGCCGAAGCCGTTCTCCGTACCCTTGGTCTCCACTACCGCAAAGTTCTTCTCTGCACCGGAGAGATGTCCTTCTCCTCGGCCAAAACCTACGACCTCGAAGTCTGGCTCCCATCGCAGGGAAAGTACCGCGAAATAAGTTCCTGCTCAAACTTCGAGGAATTTCAGGCCAGGCGGGCGAAGATCCGATACCGGCCGGCCGTGGGGGGTAAGCCTCGTTTTGTCCACACGCTGAACGGTTCCGGACTAGCCGTGGGCAGGACCTTCGTGGCCCTCCTCGAGCAGTGCCAGCGGGCCGACGGCTCAGTCGGGATTCCGGAGGTTTTAAGACCCTACTGCGGTTTTTCGGAGGTGGCGCCGGACTCCAACCCTGATTCCGCGATAGGGACTGGTTGTCAGGCATAGGAATACCTCTTTCGTCATTCCCGCGAAAGCGGGAATCCACACTGGATCCCCGGTGTCCCGGGGATGA
>CAZIBS010000049.1:0-17127 GCA_964537405.1 uncultured Thermoanaerobaculia bacterium
AGGTCCTGGTCCCGCTTCGCTTGCCAGGATTTCAGCTTGTCCGGAATCAGACGGCCGGCCTCTGAAGTGGGTGTGAATCAAGGTCTTCGCCATCAAGAATGATCCTTCGCGCACATCCGGCAGGTTGCTGAAGAACTCACGTGGGCTGCGCGCAAGAGGCTTGTGGGGAGGGGTCTGGCCCGGGGAGAATCTCAGGCGCGACGCCCCGGCGAGCCCGGGATGCTCCGTGAGGCCGGAAGAGGGGGCCTGTCCGTGGGCTGAACATAATCGTGATGGAGGCCGTCCATTCCTCTTGCAGACGGGATAATGCGTACCGGCAATTGGTTTAAATCCTCCAGAAACCTTACCGATATGGGAACGCCCTGAGAATACCAGGACCAATAGAAAAACAGGATATGTCGCGATATGGGAATTTTGACGATACCTTTTAAGCCATCATTAATGGGTTTGTGATGCGCATCCAAAAAGCCATCAAACGTGTCTTGGAACCCATCAAAGCCGACAGCCTGGGCCGCCGGGCGTACGTGTGGGCGGGGCTGGTGGGCGAACGGCTATACCATGCTTTCGCAGGTGCGCCGAAGCCCTCTGATGCCATCGTTCTGGCGGGCTCCGGACGATCGGGAACCACTTGGATCACCAATCTGCTCGTTTCTCTTCCCGGCACTCAGCAGATATATGAACCACTATTTCCTCCGTGGGTTCCAGAAGTGCTCAAACTTACCGGTTGGGAACCGGAACGCCACAGCGGGCATTGTAGAGCATTTTACATCGATCCTGAAGCGGACTATCCAGAATGGGAGGATTTCTTAAAACGCGTCTTGACTGGTAAAGTCCGGAATTACTGGACCGATTTTCAGCGCGATGCCATCTTCCCATCTCGTTACCTTATTAAGACGATTCGCGCACATTTGATGCTGGGTTTCCTAAGCCGGCGACTCGACCCCAAAATCCTGTTTTTAATGCGCCATCCATGTGCGGTAGTCCATTCGCGACTGGCTGTTCCCCATCCCTGGCAAGCGGATGTACAAGATCTGCTGAGCCAAGAGGAACTTGTTCAACATTATCTTCTCGATCACGTTCACGCCATTGAGAAGGAGCGGGACCCCGTCGGCGCCCACGCCGTCTGGTGGGCTGTGGAGAACGCGGTGGCGCTGCGACAGCTCGCCGGACGACCCCACTATCGGGTGCACTACGAGGAGGCTCTTCTCGACCCAAGACGTACCGCATCGCGGGTGTTTGAATGGTTGGGGAAGACGGACGAACTCTCGGAGACCCTCGAAAGGGTCCGCACTCGGTTCGCGGAACCAAGCCGGGTATCCCGGGCAAAAGGGACGGTTGACCCCCTGGACCGACTCTCCGAGTGGAAGCGGGCTCTGACTCGCGAAGAGCAGCGTCGCATTCTCGCATGGGCGGAGCGTATGGGAGTACCTTACTATAACGATGATGTCTCTCCTAAGAAAGAACTTGATTAAGGCGTTGTTTGCCGGATGCCGGCACCGTTTTTGGGCGATACTTCGTACAAAATTCAAGCCGCTTCATACCCTTGATGATGATGAACCGGTGCGATCCCGCTCCCACGAACGCTACAAACGTGCTTCCCTGACATCCCTGTCAAGCCTTGCAACGCGAGGCGTAATGATTGCCACTTCGCTGGTGGCCGTCCCTTTAGTCCTTCGAGATCTGGGACCGGTGCGCTACGGCCTCTGGTTAACGCTCAGTTCGTTTATTGCCTGCTTTTCAGTGGCGGACTTGGGCCTTAGCCGAGGCCTCATCAACCATTTCTCGGCGGCCCTCGGTAAGGAAGATTTAAATGAAGCGGCGAAGCTGGTCTCGAGTGCTTTATTTACTATCGTCGGGTTTGGCGTTATTCTCGCGCTGCTCTTCGGGTGTGCTTACCCGTTCATTCCATGGGCGCGCGTATTCAATGTGGTTGACGTCGTAGGCCGGAGGGAGGCTGCTCCTGCTGTTCTGATACTATTTTGCTGTTGGCTGATTGAATGGGCTTCAAAGTTGTTCTTGAGGGTAAACGAGGGGCGGCAAGAAGGTTACATCAACAACCTCTGGCAAATCGGTGGGAGGCTGTTAACATTGGGAGCCATCGTGGTCGGCGTCGAAAATAAAGCCGGTCTGCCGATGCTCGTCCTCATCATGGCCGGTACGCCGCTTTTTGCGAACTTCGCCATTGCTTTCCACTTGATGCACAGACACAAGTGGCTTATCCCTAAACTCTCCAATTTCGTGCCTAACCTGGTGGGCCGTCTTCTAAAGACGGGAACGGGTTATCTTGGGTTGGACGTTTCATATCTCATTTTGATGAATGCCCCCTACCTGTTAATTGCAAATTTGAAGGGAGCAGGAGCCGTTACGGAGTTTGGGATACCCCTCCGAGCCTTTGCCATTGTGAATATGCTTGTCATTCTCCTGATTAATCCCTTATGGCCCGCCTTTATTGAAGCCACGGCACGTGGAGACCATGCTTGGGTTCGGGGCGCGTACAAGCGTGCAATGTCGCTCACGGTTGGTGTTGCGCTATTGCCTACGCTTGCCCTCATCGTATGGGGAAAACCAATTATTCGGGCGTGGGTCGGAGATTCAATCACACCCTCAATGATTTTCCTGGTGATTCTCGGAACGTGGAGTTTCGTATTCACCGTTGGAAATTCCGCGGGCGTATTCCTCAATGGGGTTGGCGGTGTTCGGATCAGTGCCTGGACACAAATCGTCGAGGCCGTGGTAGTTGTGGTACTGCAGATTGTCTTTATTCCAAAGTACGGCATCGTCGGCGCCGCGCTGGTCCTTGCTGTCGGGGATTTGTTATTGCGAACCGGTCCCCGTCTTTTCTTTTGCCGGCGCATTCTAAAAAGAACTCCTTCCCAGGTCGTCATAACAGGAGGAAAGGCGTGAACAGGCGCATTACATCGCATGGACTCCGACTTCGGCATCCCATGACTAATAACGCTGCTCAGCAAAAACCAGCCAATGCTTATGGGCTGCGTACAGAAGTCCCCTCCATTCCGTTTCTATTGCTGGGCGCATGGCTTTTCGCCGTAGGTTTGGTAGGAGAGCACTTTTCCATAGACCTTCTTTGGCTTGGATTGCTGGTGGCTGCACTTCAACTGACATTCAGGATACGTGCGCCGTGGCCTTTAACTGTCCACCTCATCGATATATGGATATTAGCTTTCCTGATTCTTTTTATCCCCGAGGCACTTTACGCTAGTGCTGGAGTAGAGGCCTCCTTTGGCGCTGCATTAACCGCTAGAGCCGGCAGCTTCATCGCCGGGGCCTTTGGGGCCACAATGGTCGGCTACTGGATGATTGCCGGATTCCGTAAGGCTACGAATCGTAGCGACTCACGGATTTCACCAGCGCATATCCTTCCGAAAACTCGGATAAAAATTAAACAAGTTTACAATTCGAAAAGCAGATTTTTCTCGCGAGGTCAAGAAAATCAAGGCCGCGCAGGTAGGCGTACATTCGGCACGTCGCACAAGCGAGTCCGTAGATCTACGCCAGGATTGTGGAAACGAGCTGTTTCCAGATCGAAGCCGGCTTGTACAGAAGTATTCAGGGCACCATTTTTCCTCTGGTTCTATTTTACATCTATCAGTCTTTTTATTTTATATTACCTCTTTGTCTACATGGGCGCAACGAGGGTTTTTTCGGGACGAGCGTATCGCTATATGGACATGGGTTTCGGGAGCATAAACAAACTCGGTACGCTCTTAATCGTCCTCCTGCCTATCTTAATTGCATATTTGCTGAAGCGATACAAGATAAGAATAGGTCTGCGATTGGGGCTTGTTTCCTTGGGTTGTTTATTACTATTTGTCCTGATCGCCATCGGGACAAGGTTCTACCTCGGGTTCGCCCTGGTCGGGGTACTCTATTTCGCGCTCGACAAGTTTCACGGGATGCCCAAACGGCGCGTATTCATGTTGCTGGCGGCCTTTGTGTTGCTGCTGGTCTTACAAGACTTCCTCTTGATAGCAAGGACCGAAGGCATTGGTAAGCTTTTTGAGAGTAGCAGCGTTAGGGAGTCAATCCTGTATAGCGCTAAAAAAGAGCCGTACCTGTCGTCCGAGGGGATGCTCAACATTACGACTCTTATCTTGAAATCGCCTGCCATTTGGGAACATAGCAGATTTAACGAGAATCTCTACCTTTTTTACTGGTGGATTCCACGCTCACTCTGGCCCCAAAAGCCGACCATGGCGGGCCACTGGCTCATTAGAGAATACGGAAACGCTCGTGGTTTTGGAAAGGGCTACTCGGTGTCCGGCGGGTTCTGCATGCCGGCGCTCGTAGATTTCGGCCCAAATTGGGGAATGTTCTTCTGCCTTGTTTATGGCGCCCTGCTTGGTATCTTTGAAAGGTTTGTGAGTCGCCAAAGTAAAAGGAAATGGGGACCGCCATCGCTGTTTGCGGCGCTTCTATATTTCGGCGTTTTCTTTATGATGCGCTCCCTGCAAACCTCGCTCATTTTCATGATGGAGGCGTGGGTGGTCGTCATCATCCCTGTGTTCGCGGTCGAGTTCCTGTCTCGTGCAAAGGGCGTGAGGCAGTCCCTGTGAGCCACCTTACCCCTCGTTCCCGAAGGTCGGCGGATCGCGCCCTGGCATACCTGTGGCCTCCCCGGGAGCAGGCGCGGATCCTCTACTATCACTCGGTTCATCCCTATGGAGAATTGAGCCATCGACCCAAAGCGTTCACGGACCAACTGCGGTGGCTCAATGACAACGGGTTTCATTCCCTCACCCTCTCGGGCGCCGGCGCCCTTCTCGCCGGGGAACGGTTGCCAAAGAATACCGTGGTCATAACGTTCGACGACGGCTACGAGGACAACCTGAAGTTTGCGTTGCCCATTCTCACTCGCGAGGGCTTCCAGGCCACGTTCTTCGTGATCTCCGCCCTGCTGGGGGCGGGGGCGACGGACTTTGCAAATGGGTACAAGCTCTATCCCGGGCTGAGGATGATGACGCGGGATCACCTGCGAGAATTGGTCGGCGCCGGCATGGAGGTGGGCAGTCACACTCGTAACCACGTGCATGTTCGAAAGACCATCAAGAGATCGACTTCGGCGATGTTCGAAGAGTTGCGCGGTTCCCGCGAGGACCTGGAGGCTATCCTTGGAAAGACAGTCCAGGTCTTCGCCTACCCTAACGGTCAAAAGGGCGTCTTCTCCCGAACGACTCGTGAAGCTCTGGCGCAGGCGGGGTACCGATATGCCGTTACGACCATGTGGGGAGGGCTGACCCCGGGTCAAGACCTTCTTCAGCTCCCGCGCATCGAGATCAGGAATACAGACAGCCTCGCTGACTTCGCCCGAAAAATGCAGGGCCAATACGATTTTATGAGTCTCTACTGCCGCATGGCAACCAGGAGCAAGCGGTGGTAACTAAGGGAACCACGATTCTGAGGAGTCTGTGATGCCAGTCCCGTTGGTTTGTCCGTGGACAAAAGAGCCCCTTGAGAGTGAGGGAGAAGTACTCATTGCTCGGATAAGTGGGCGGCACTATCCGGTCCTCGACGGCATCCCAATTCTTCTTCCTTCGGAGATGGAATGTCAGCAGGTGTGCGAAGCAGAATGGAAGCAAAAAGGTGGGAAGGAGTCGCCCCTATCGTTTTATAATCGAGCATCGAACTACGAACAGTTCTGCCGAGAAGAACTCAACGCTGAGCGTGCGGCTATCACAACTTTAGGGCGCGCTGCTCCAGTGGGGCCATATCTCGAAATCGGAACCGGTCGTGGGGTTTTGCAGGGGATCGGCGCAGACTACGTCGCCCTCGACTATTCGCTCGCCGCGCTCCAAGCCTTTATTTCTGAATCGCATCAACGAGTTTGCGGGAAGGCGGAAATGTTACCCTTTCCGGAGGCCGGCTTCACTATGGTTTACAGCGTCGCGGCCCTTGAGCACGTACCGGAGCCCGACAGGGCATTCGAGGAGATCCATCGAGTTCTCATGCCGGGCGGAGCCGTCTTCCTTGCACCTGCCTGGCACCGCGTGCAAGACAACTGCGAGGGCATCCCTTTGCGCCCATACGCAGATCTCAGTTTCAGGCAAAAGATGCGTAAAGCCACGCTTCCCATCCGCTCCGGTTTGGCATGGAAAGCGCTTACCGCTCTCCCACTCAGGATCGTAAGAAGAGCTATATGGGCAATGGGGAGAAAGAGGCCCACAATCTTGCGTTTCAAGAAACTTAGGCCCAACTACTCGCAATTTTTGATGTCCGATTCGGACGCCGTCTCACGGCTTGATTCTCACGAGGGCGCGCTTTTCTTTCACTCCCGCGGGTATCGCGTTCAACAGCCGGGAGAGGGATGGTTCAGACAGATCACGGCGGGGCACGCATCCCTGATAGCCTGGAAGCCTGAGTGACGCCACTTCGCCGGAGAGGCTGATGAAACTCTACTGGGTGACCAACATCCCGACGCCTTACCGGAACCACCGCTATCGGACTATGCAGAGGGTCTTCCCTCAGCATGGTATCGATTTTGAGGTACTATACATGGCTCACACCGAGCCGAACCGCCACTGGGACATGCCAGAGGCGCAATTCACCTATCCGCAGAGTGTTTTCCCGGGGGTACACCCGGTGGTACGTGGATGGACTGGTCATTTTAATCCAAAGCTCTTGCAAAAACTTCGTAAGGAACCGGCGGATGTCGTGCTTATTGGTGGGTTTGCCTGCCCCACCCATTGGCTCGCCCCCCTGTTTTGCCCGGTCTCCACTAAACGAGTCATGATGGTGGAGAGCAACTTGAGTTCCGCCAGGATGATGGGGCGAGCCTCCCGCTGGTTCAAGCGGAGGATGCTCCTTCCGAACAACGCTTTCATTGTACCCAGCCCCAGCTCCAAGGAGTATATCTTGAAACTTGCCCCTGAATCGGTAGGGTGCCCTTTTTTCGAACTCCCCAATCTTGTGGATGACTCGGTGTGGGTAGACGAAGTCAAAACCAAGCGCAGGGAGCGGGCGGCCCTTCGCCGCACCTTGGGGATTGGCGACGCGACTCAGCTCTGGATATGTCCGGCGCGCTTAGTCGAAGACAAGGGGCTCCACCTTTTCCTGCCGACCTTGGCTGGGCTCTCAGGGTTACACCTATTAATCGCCGGGGATGGTCCGCTACGGAGGCGACTCGAGAAGATAACGGCCGATTTGAATCTTCCAGTGACCTTCCTCGGCCAACAATCTCAAGCAAAGATGGTAGATCTGTACGCCGCGGCAGACTTGTTCGTCCTGCCAAGTTTGAGAGATGCTTCTCCTCTTTCCGCGGTTGAGGCTTGCGCATCCGCCCTGCCGTTGCTGGTTTCGCGGCGGATCGGAAACCTGAATGATGTATTGAGCGAGGGAGAGAACGGTGCAAGTTTAGACATTCTGTCGCCGAAAGATGTGGTGGCCATGGCGGAGCGCGCCCTGCAGTGGTCCCCGGAGAAGTTGGAGCAAATGGGTTACGCCTCCTACACAAGGTACCGGAACAGATTTTCCAGCGAGACCCGCATCGCTGGGCTTGCGGACTTCTTCCTGTCAGTCTCGGCAGCCGAGATCACCAAGTGATGGATGAGGACCTCTCAATAAGCGTCTCAGAAGAATGGGATAGGGAGAGCATCCTGGCCTTTCTGAAGTCCGCGCAGGACTCTCATGGTATTGCCTATAGAGGTCAGGATTGGTTTAAGTGGAAATTCCGCGACAGCCCCTATGGACCGGCAATCATCTCAGTGGCAAGAGATACGGCTGGAAACATCGCCGGGGGTGTTGCCTACGGACGATGGCGCTTGAAATACGGCGAGGAGATTATTGAGGCTGGGGTTTCTTACGAGACTTTCGTCCATCCTGATTACAGACGACGTGGACTGTTTGTTGCGCTTGCCGATGCCGCGGCCAGGCGCGCCGAGGAGGCCGGCGCCGAACTTCTTTTCAACTTCCCCAATCCTGCCAGCCGTCCGGGGTTTCTGAAACTTGGATGGAAAGACATGGGAGGAATCCAGACATGGATTCGGCCGCAGTCGCCTCTCAGTGTTGGGCGTGCGGTGATCCGCAACAAAGGACTCTCCCTGGGGCCTTTGGTACCCGAGAAGGCGTACTCCCCCTCATTGGAGAACCAAATGCCGAAGTGGTTAACAAGAGCTATCTCCACTGGCCGGGAGGGCGTTCTCGTTTCGGCCCGCTCTTGGAACCTCTTCCACTGGCGTTATTTTTCGTTTCCGACTAATCGCTATGAAGTGGCGCAATTTGGCGAATATGGATGCATCTACCGCCACGGTGTCCGAGGGGGAGTGAGCGAAGCGCAGATCATGGATATCCTTCCGACGGATCCGCTAAACCCCGCGTCACCGAAAGCGTCGGCCATTCGCGGCTTAGTCAAACACATTGCGAGGCGGGGAAAATATGGCGCGGTTTCACTTATCACGACACCTGGAACTGCCTGTGCATCTCGGCTTCCGTGGGCCGGTTTCGTCAGAGTACCCAACAGAGCCTCTTTTCTGTGTCTTCCACTCTCATCGCGGCTGAATGGAATTGCAAGCAATCGGCAATGGTCACTGACGGCCACGGACATCCACACCTTCTGATCACGACTTACTAAGGAGGCATCAGTAGAGTTGACCTCCATTCACTTGGTACGCTTATCGTCATTGAGGCTCGCAGGAAGCGACTCTTTATTTTGTCAATTATACTGGTGCCGGGGTAGTAAATGAAAGATATCCACTTGGCAATCGAGTGCGTGGGGACGAAGCACAGCGGCGGAGCAACGGTGCTGCGCGACCTCCTGCCGGTACTCGCGGCAGATTCCAGGTTTTCTCGGATTGTTGTGTACACGAGCCCGCGGACCAGCCGTAGCTTTGACCTGCCCTCTTCAGACCGCATGGAAGAACGTGAGCGTCCGAGAGAAGAGCGCTCGTATCTTGCGCGCGTGGCTTGGTATCAGTGGGGTCTCGCCGAGACATGCAGGAGAGACGGCATCGACGTCCTGCTCTGCGCTAACGGAATGGGGCGCGGAGGGGACGGACTCCCCCGGATAGCACTGATTCAACAGGCCCTCCCTTACAGCAAGGAAGCGCTCGCTACGCTGACAATGGTCCAGCGAGTAAAGATGGGACTCATCCGCCGATTGACCTGTCACGTTCTGCGCTCCGCGACGGCTGTCGTAGCCCAGAGTCCGGCAATGGCTGAGACGTTGCGGTTCCACTGCAACCTGGAGAGAAATCGAATCAAGGTGTGCAGACCTTCCGTCTGTCCCCTGCCGACGGAAGGGGGAGGTGCGGTGCGGAGCACCATGGGAGCGTGCGCGAGTAATAGCAGACTTCTGTATGTAGGTAATACCGCACCGTACAAGAACTTGCGACTGGTCGCGGGAGCAATCGGTCGACTGCGGAAATTTGTTCCGGACGCAGTGCTCTTCGTTACCTGTCAACCGGAGGAACCGGTTTGCCGGGGCGAAGGAGTCGTGGCCCTCGGCTATCTCGACGCAGCCAGCTTGGCTGCTGCTTATGACATGGCCACGGTGATCGTTCAGCCATCTTTGATCGAGTCCGGACCGCTTGTCCCTCCAGAGGCTCGGCGCGCGGGACGCCCGCTCCTCGTCGCGGACCGGCTCTGGGCCAGAGACGCATGCGGCGACGGGGCCCTTTTCTTTGACCCCAACAGCGAGAGCGAATTTTTGAGCCAGGCGGTGCGATTGCTTTCGGATTCGGACCTCCGTGCAATGTTGGTGAAAAACGGGGCTGCGTGGCAAAGAGTGATGCGGGACGAAGATTCTTACCAAGACTTGGCCGACTTGCTCGTCCTGGCGCAAGAGCAGGTCGTCGATACACGGAGGGGCTTAACCCATGTTTAATGACAAGACGTTGCTGATCACGGGTGGCACGGGTACGTTCGGAAACGCAGTGTTGCGGCGTTTCCTCGCGACAGGGGTCAAAGAGATCCGCGTTTTCAGTCGGGACGAAAAGAAGCAGGAGGACCAGCGTCTTTATTACGCCGACCCCAAGCTGAAGTTCTACATTGGGGATGTGCGGGATAGAGACAGCGTTTTCTCCGCCATGAATGGCGTAGACTACGTCTTTCACGCGGCGGCGCTGAAACAAGTGCCGTCCTGCGAATTCTTTCCACTCGAAGCCCTGAGGACCAACTCCCTGGGCGCGGAGAACGTGCTGACCGCCGCAATCGAGACGAAAGTCAGTCGGGCGATTGTTCTGAGCACCGACAAGGCCGTTTACCCCATCAACGCCATGGGGATTTCCAAGGCCATGATGGAAAAAATCATGGTGGCAAAGTCCCGCTTAGTAGGCGATAAGGGAACCATTCTTTGTGGCACGCGTTACGGGAATGTGATGGCTTCCCGGGGGTCGGTGATTCCCCTCTTTGTCAGCCAGATCAAGCAGGGCAAACCCCTGACAGTGACCGATCCAAACATGACGCGGTTCATGATGTCCATTGAGGACGCCGTGGATTTGGTGCTCTATGCCTATAAACATGCTCGACCCGGAGACATTTTCGTCCAGAAGGCCCCTGCCGCCACCATTGAGACCCTGGCCCTTGCCCTGAAAGAACTATTCAAGGCCGACAATCCCGTCAAGGTCATCGGCACGCGGCACGCCGAAAAGCTTTACGAGACTCTCCTGACCCGGGAGGAGTATGCCCGGGCGAAGGACCTTGGAGATTACTTCCGCATTCCGGCAGACAACAGAGACCTGAATTACAACGTATATTTCACGGAAGGGCAGGAGACGATTTCGAGCCAGGAGGACTATACTTCTCACAATACGCAACGGCTGGACGTAGATGGAATGATCGCGTTGTTGCTCAAACTCGATTACATCAAGGATGAACTTAAGGGGTGGCGGTCGTGAGATCCGTACTCGTTACGGGAGCCGGGGGGTTCCTGGGACAGAACCTCGTGTTTGCCCTGAGTGAAGAGCCGGGATTGAAGGTTATTCCCTTTGACGTTGATACGAAGCCGGAGGTTCTGGAAGCGGCACTCGGTGAGGTGGATTTCGTTGTCCATCTGGCGGGTGTGAACCGGCCAAAGGATGAGTCGGAGTTCATACGCGGCAACGTGGATTTTACACGGCAAGTGGTCGATGGATTGCTGGAAAGGAAACGGTTCATTCCGGTGATACTGGCATCCTCAATCCAGGCGGCGCTGGACAACCCTTATGGTCGCAGTAAGCGCGCGGCGGAAGATATCCTTGAAAATTATGCGGAGAACAGCGGCGCGGCGGTTTTCCTTTTCCGCATGCCGAATCTCTTCGGAAAATGGTGCCGTCCCGGTTACAACTCGGCGGTGGCCACCTTCTGCCATAATATCGTCCGAGACTTGCCCGTCACCATTTCCGATCCCGCCAGGGAGTTGCAACTCACTTACGTTGATGACGTGGTTGGCGCCTTCAGGGCGCTCGCAGTTGCTGATTCGCACTCGCCCGGTGTTCACCGTCCCGAGATCTCACCCTCCTACACCATCACGCTTGGAGACCTCGTTGCTATGTTGCAGGGATTTCGGGAAGGTCGGCGCACGCTGGTTCTTCCTGATTTTTCCAAGCGCTTTGTTCGAAACCTGTATGCCACCTACCTTTCGCACCTGCCCCAGGACGGTTTCGCCTACGATATAGCGCCACGCACGGATCTACGCGGAAGCCTCTTCGAGTTGATGAAGTCCCCCCCACTTGGACAGATTTTTGTTTCCACAACACACCCTGGAATAACCAGAGGCAATCACTTTCACCATACCAAAGTAGAGAAATTCTGCGTGCTTTCAGGAGAGGCTATCATTCGTTTTCGTAGTGTCTTAGGCGCGGAAGTTCTAACTTATCGTGTCTTAGGAAATGAGATGCGCGTTGTAGACATCCCGCCCGGCTATACGCACAGCATCGAGAACGTGGGTAAGACCGACATGATAGTTCTATTCTGGGCCAGTGAACCATTTGATCCGGAAAACCCCGATACCATTGCGAGTGAGGTGCTTCATGTCTAAGTTACAAGTGATGACCATCGTAGGGACACGGCCTGAAATAATCCGGCTCTCCCGCGTGATTCCTGTATTGGACCGGGAGATGGATCACTCCCTGGTTCACACGGGGCAGAACTACGATTACGAGCTGAACCAGATTTTCTTCGACGATTTGGGTCTTAGAAAACCTGATTATTTTCTTGATGCGGCGGGATCCAGCGCGGCGGAAACCATAGGACGGGTCATCATTGAGGCTGATAAGGTGTTGGCCAAAGTAGACCCCGATGCGGTCCTCATCCTTGGCGACACGAATTCGTGCCTCGCGGCAATCCCCGCCAAACGCCGGAAAATTCCTATTTTTCACATGGAGGCGGGTAATCGTTGCTTTGATCAAAGGGTGCCCGAGGAAACCAATCGCAAGATTGTTGACCATATCAGTGATATCAATTTGACCTATAGCACCATTGCACGCGAGTACCTGTTGCGTGAGGGGTTTCCTTCAGATCGGGTAATCAAAACGGGCAGTCCCATGTACGAGGTGCTCCACTACTACCTGCCCAAGATTGAGGCATCGGACGCATTGCACCGGCTCGGTCTGAGTGAAGGCGAGTACTTTCTCGTGAGCGCGCACCGTGAGGAAAATGTGGAACCGGCCTCTCAATTCGGGAAACTGGTTGGAGTGCTTAATGGATTGGCCTCCGAGTACGGCTTGCCGGTCATCGTGTCAACGCACCCTCGCACATGGAAGCGTATTGAAGAAAGCGGGGCAAAGCTGAGGGACGAAGTCCGTCTCCTCAAGCCCTTCGGATTTACCGATTACGTTCGTTTGCAATTGGATGCGCAGGCTGTCCTGAGTGACAGTGGGACGATTACCGAGGAATCTTCCATTCTAAACTTTCCCGCCCTGAACATACGCGAGGCTCACGAGAGGCCCGAGGGCATGGAAGAGGGTGCGGTCATGATGGTTGGACTCAACTGGGAGCGAGTTGAGCAGGGATTGGAAATTCTCAAGGGGCAGACGCGTGGTGAGCAAAGGATGCTGAAAATAGTCAGCGACTACAATTCACCCGCCGTATCGGAAAAAGTTTTGCGAATCATTCTGTCCTACACCGACTACGTGAGACGGGTCGTTTGGCAAGATTAATAGATACCAACGTTGACGCTGTTGTCTGTGGTGAGGGGCGATGAAGATACTGATCCTCACCCAATGGTTCGAACCTGAACCCACCTTCAAAGGGCTGGCTTTCGCCAAAGCGCTAGCCGCTAAGGGCCACGAGGTGGAGGTACTCACGGGGTTTCCGAACTACCCTGAAGGAAGACTGTATTCGGGTTACAAGATTCGACCGTTCAAGAGGGAAGTCGTAGACGGTATTTCAATAATCAGGGTGGCCCTTTACCCGAGCCATGACGGATCAGCAATTCGAAGAGTAGTCAACTACGTGAGCTTCGCTCTGTCGGCTGCCGTCTTCGGGCCGTTCCTGGTCGGACGCGCCGATGTGGCCTACGTCTATCATCCTCCTCCAACAGTGGGTCTGCCCGCGATTGCACTCAAGTGGCTCCGGGGAATCCCGTTTGTTTACGACATTCAGGACATGTGGCCGGACACTCTTGTGGCGACTGGGATGGTTAAAAACAGGGTTTTTCTTGCCCTCGTGGGTCTCTGGTGCAAGTCGGTCTACGCGCAAGCTGCAAGGATCGTTGTTCTCTCGCCGGGGTTCAAGCGCACTCTCGTGGAACGTGGTGTGCCGTCCGAGAAGATCGAGGTGATCTACAACTGGTGCGACGAGGCCAACATCCATCCTGTTGAAAAGGATAAGGCGCTTGCCGAGGCGCTTGGTATGAACGGAAAGTTTAACGTGGTGTTCGCCGGTACAATGGGAAAAGCGCAGGACTTGGATACGGTTCTGGCTGCTGCCGAGCTGATTCGGGACAGCCATGATCATATCCAGATTGTTCTTGTGGGTGGAGGGACTGAAGTACAACGTTTGAAGGATATAGTTGGCAGACGGAAGTTGACCAATGTTCGATTTTTGCCGCGACGACCCTATTCTGAAATTGCCAGGATTCTGGCGCTTGCGGATGTGCTTCTTGTCATTCTAAAAGGTGATCCTCTTTTCGAAATAACGGTGCCTTCTAAGATCCAGGTCTACCTGGCGGTAGGTCGCCCTATCCTTGCAGCGGTTCGTGGCGATGGGGCTGACCTCGTTCGAGAAGCACGCGCCGGGGTGTGCGTTAGTCCGGAGAATCCAACCGAACTGGCCGCTGCGGTGGCAGGACTCGCATGCGCGTCGACTGCGGAGCTGGAGGCGTTGGGCGATCAAGGGCGGGCATTCTATCGCGAGAACCTGTCGTTGAAGATGGGTGTGAAACGGTTCGAGAAGTTGCTTAGAGTAGTAGCAGGAGAGCAAAGGTGGAACCAGTGAACGCTGGTGAATGGTATCGGCGTTGGGGCAAACGGGCCTTCGATTTTGCCTTGAGTTCAATGGCACCAGTTCTCTTGGTACCACTACTGGGTTTCCTAGCCCTCGTTGTGCGTCTAACGCTTGGAACCCCGGTGCTTTTTCGACAGGAACGCCCGGGACGGAATGGGACTCCATTCAAGATTTTCAAATTCCGTACAATGACAGAGGCGCAAGACCCCAGCGGCGATTTGTTGTCAGACTCCCAGAGAATCACGACCTTCGGACGCTTTCTGAGGGCCACAAGCTTTGATGAGTTACCCGAGCTCTTAAACGTTGTTCGTGGCGACATGAGCCTCGTGGGTCCCCGGCCGCTTCTGATGGAGTATCTTGATCGTTACACGCCGGAGCAGGCGAGACGGCACGAGGTGAAGCCTGGCATCACGGGATGGGCGCAGGTGAACGGGCGTAACGCACTGACCTGGGAGGAGAAGTTCCGGCTCGACGTCTGGTACGTGGACCATGTTTCATTTCTTTTAGATCTTAAAATTCTTCTAAAAACTCTGGGCAAAGTGCTTATCCGTGAAGGCGTGGAGTTTGCTCAAGCCGCAGAGATGCCCTATTTTACAGGGGATTCGGAGAACGATGGCCGGAATTCTGAAGTAAGCAAAGACTCCAGTGGAAATACGAACAAGATACTCGACTAGCTTGCTTGGCGTGCAAATGCATTTAAGGAGAGCGTAATGATGAAAGATCTGATCATCCTAGGTTCTGGTGGATTAGCGCAAGAATATGCGTGGCTTGTCGAAGAAATCAACGAGGAGAAAAAGACTTTCAATCTCATCGGATACCTGGACGATAATCCTCAACGGATTGGTAAAGAATGTATAGGTTATCCGGTGCTAGGCACTCTTGCTGACATTGGGCGCTTTCCTTCAGCATTTGCGATCGCCGGCGTGGGCGATCCGCGGCTTCGTCAATCTGTAGTGGATAAGGTAAGTCCAGGTTTTACACGCTGGACCAACCTAATCTCACCTACCTGCCGCATCCATAAGTCCCATCAGATTGGAGTGGGTGTCATGATCGGGCGATACACTGACCTCACTGTTGGGTGCATGATCGGCAACCACGTTATGCTCAACATCCATTGTGTTATTGGTCACGCAGTAAGAGTCGGCGATTTCTCGGTAGTCAGCCCAAATGTGACCATCAACGGAGAGGCTGTCATTGGTCGGGTTTGCTATTTAGGAGCGAACGCGTTTGTGAGAAACGTGCATGTCGGCGATGGCGCCACGATTGGAGCCAGTTCAGCCGTTGTTAAGGACGTCGAAGAGAATTGCACGGTAGCGGGAGTCCCAGCAAGAGTGCTTCATGCTGGCCCCCCCTCGCACAAGCTAACGAGAAATCCAGGACAAAGTGAGAGCTACCGATGATGCGCATATACCTCTCCCCCCCACTCATGTCGGGTCGTGAACTCGAATTGGTTAAAGAGGCTTTTGAGTCGAATTGGATCGCGCCGCTGGGGCCGATGGTAGACGCATTCGAAGCGGAAATGGCGGATTATGTCGGTATGTCGCACGCGGCGGCGCTTACCTCGGGTACCGCGGCCCTGCACCTTGCGCTTATCCTGGCCGGAGTCGGCGACGGAGACGAGGTCATCTGCTCTTCTTTCACCTTCGGCGCAAGCGCTAACGCCATACGCTACCAGAGAGCGAATCCTGTGTTCATTGACAGCGACGCAGGTACCTGGAATTTGGATCCCGACCTCTTTGAAGAGACGCTTGAGGCCTCCAGGAAACAGGGTAGGGCGCCGAAGGCTGCGATTGTTGTGGACCTCTACGGGCAATGCGCGGATTACAGCCGTATTGAACCGATTTGTGAGCGTTACGGCGTAGCTCTGATTGAAGATGCAGCGGAAGCCCTTGGAGCCGATTGCGAAGGCCACAAGGCCGGTTCCTTCGGGAAAATGGGGATTCTCTCCTTCAATGGAAACAAAATCATTACGACTTCCGGCGGTGGTATGCTCCTTTCGGACGACGAGACGCTAATCAAGAAGTCGTGTTTCCTTGCAACGCAGGCCCGGGATCCCGCACCTCATTACCAACACTCCGAAATCGGCTACAACTACCGCATGAGCAACATCCTGGCCGCCATCGGGCGGGGACAACTGCAAGTGTTGGATGAGCGCGTACGAAGTAAGAGAGATATTTTCGATGAATACGTTAAGGGTCTTGACGATTTGCCGGGGATTTCTTTTATGCCGGAGGCGCCTTATGGGCGTTCCACGCGCTGGCTCACATGCCTGACCGTCGATTCCGAGGCGTTCGGAGCCACTCGGGAGGATGTGCGGCTGGCGCTTGAAGCGCAGAACATCGAATCAAGACCGTTGTGGAAGCCGATGCACCTGCAACCGGTTTTTCAGGGATGTCGCGTTGTGGGAGGCAAGGTTTCCGAGGAGTTGTTCAAAAAGGGGCTATGTTTGCCCAGCGGGTCTAACTTGAGCCGGACGGACCAGGAAAGAGTGATTGGAATCGTGCGTGGTTGTTGGAAGGGGGGCGCTACAGTTGGACGTTAGACGGGAGGCGGGAGACGTAGCGGCCGCTCGCTGAGCGGCCGAAAACCCGGCCAGCCGGACAGACCTTTATCAAGAAGAGTCCGATTCCGGTCGCGCTTCGCTTGCGAGGACTTCGGCGTCGGGAATCAGACGGTCGGCCCGGTGAGTCATTACCGTCCGATTCCGGTCGCGCTTCGCTTGCCGGAATGACTGAAATGGACCGTCATTCA
>CAZIBS010000050.1:0-16223 GCA_964537405.1 uncultured Thermoanaerobaculia bacterium
CGCGCGCTATGTATACGCCGGGCTCTATGGTAAGAACCGAACCCTCTTCCAACGGCGCGTCCACGGTGCCCACGTCGTGGGGCTCCAACCCCAGGTAGTGGCTGGTGCCGTGGAAAAAGAAGGGGGCAAACCCAGCCTTTTTCAGGCTATCGTAAGCCGCCTTATGGATATCGCTGAGCCTGACCCCCGGACGGGCGGCCGCAAAGGCGGCGGCGTGGGCGGCCAGCACTGCGTCGTAGACTTCGGCCTGGCGCCGCGTGTAGCGGCCCGAGACGGGATAGGTGCGCGTCTCGTCGGAACAGTAGTAGTTCTTCCTGCACCCGATATCGCAGACCACCAAGTCTTTTGAAGCCATGCACCTGGTGTTTTTTTCGTAGTGAAGGACGCAGGAATTGGGGCCGGAACCGATTATGGAGGGAAAGGCGGGAGAACACGCTCCGGCCGCTCGGAATACGTACTCCACGACAGCCTGTATCTCGTACTCGTACATCCCGGCCTGAAGGTGCCTGAGGACGGCCTCGTGTGCCTGGTCCACAACGGCGGCGGCGGCTTCCATCAGGGCAATTTCCCAGTCGTCCTTCACCCGCCGAAGCTCGGCGGCTATTCTTCCTCCGTGGCGTATGGAAACATAGGGCGCCGTCCTTCGGAAGCGTTCCACAAGAAGCCGGGCGGGGCGGTCTTTCCCCCCTTCACCCCACGCGGGAAAGTCAAGGTAGAGTATCCCGGCGCTTCGTAGGGAACGTTCAAGCAGCGAGTCCAGCTGGTAGTAAGCGGCGATATCCGTAAAACCGGTTTTTTCGCCGGTTCTGCGCCGCTCGGCGTTCGGTTCGGCGGACGGGGTCAACCCTCCGGCAGCCAGGATATCTCCGGTCCAGCGAGCCCGGGCCGGATCGGAGGGTGGAAGGAGCAGGACTTCGTGGAGTTCTTCCTCCTGTAATGCCATAAACAGGGCGCCACCCGGCTCGTCAACGCCGGTAAGATAGAAGAAAGTCGGATCAACTGAAAAGCTTTCAAGCCCGGTCTCTTCTCCGGAAAAGAAGAGGGCGATGGCGGGACTTCCGGCCGCGTCTTCTCTCAGCCTTGCGGCCAGCCTCTTTCTTCGAACCTTGTAGCCATACCCGGCGCTACTCTTCAGCACGACAGCCTCCACTTGATCCGTTATTACTATTGGGTTTCCGAATCGAAAACTTCGCTCGTTCTCATTCGGATTTCCGGATGGACACTACTTCATAATCAAGGTGGATTGCTTTGAAGGAAGCGCCTTCTCCACCCGCTTGCCGCCATTTCCATTCAGCTTGAGGCTGCCTTCAAGGAAACCTCCTTCCATGATTTTAAGAACGGGGGAGACCATTTCAACATCCCCTGTAATGCGGCCCTTCGGGTGGATTTCTACGCTTCCCTTGACCTTCACGTTGCCTTCAACGCGGCCGTAGACGATAAGGGAGTTCACTTCCACTTCGCCCGAAACCTTGCCCTTTGTGCCGACCACGAGGCAGTCGGAGCGCAGAATCTTTCCCTTGAACTCTCCGTCTATGCGGAAAGTCTGGGAGAAGGTAAGGGTGCCTTCCATAACGATTCCCTCTCCCAACATTCCTCCGATACGGACCGTATCTTCCGTCTTTCGCGCCATCAGTTCTTCCTCCTCTTGCCTCTTTGAATCCATTCGTAGAGGTGTTGCAGCTCGGTCTCGTTCCGGAAGCGGAAGGAGACATCTCCTCCCCTGCCCCGCCTATGAATTGTAACGGAGAGACCCAAAAGCCCGGAGAGCTGCTTGGCGGCTTCGGCGGTGTCGGGGTCTTCGTTTTTTACCAAAACAGCCTTATTTTTCTTTCCTTTTTTAAAGTTTTCAGCCTCTCTTACGGAAAGCCCTTTTTTCAGGATGGCCTCCAGCAAAGCGCCGCGATCGACAGCATCTTTCTGCGCAAGCAGCGCCTTTGCGTGACCGGTGGTTATCGCTCCGGACTGAAGGGAAGCCAATGCCGCTTCGGGCAGATTGAGAAGTCTCAGCACGTTGGCCACGGTAGCCCGTTCCTTGCCCACCCGCTTCGCGACCTCCTCCTGGGTGCGACCGAACTCCTCAACCATCACCTTGTAGGCCCGGGCCTCATCAACGGGATTAAGATCCTCGCGCTGGAGGTTTTCCACCAGCGCCACCTCCAGCATCTCGGCGTCGGCCAACTCTCTAACCAAAACGGGAACCCAGTGGATTCCGGCCTTCTGGGCCGCCCGCCATCTTCGCTCACCGGCGACGATCTCGTAGCCATCGTCGACGGGCCTTACGAGGATCGGTTGAAGTATGCCTTGTTCGAGGATGGATTTAGCAAGTTCTCCAATGTTTTTCTTGTCGAAACGGCCCCTGGGCTGGCTGGAATTAGGGCGTAGGCGGTGAACTTCCACGTCAAACACCCTGCCGGTCCCGCGCCCGCCGGTCTTGATAAGGGCGTCCAAACCGCGCCCGAGTGCTTTCTTAGCGGCCATCGGATAAAAACTCCCTTGCCACCCCAAGGTAGGACTGAGCCCCTCTGGATGCGATATCGTACAGTATGGCCGGCTTGCCGAAGGAGGGCGCCTCGGCCAGGCGAACATTCCTTGGTATAACTACCTTGAAGACCTTGCCGCTGAAGAAACGACGCACCTCACCGGAGACCTGCTTGCTAAGGTTTGTCCGCTCATCCACCATGGTCAGCAGCACGCCTCCGATAGCGAGTTGGGGGTTGAGTGCTTCCCGCACCCTGTCGAGCGTTTCGAGGAGCTTACCGACTCCTTCCAACGCAAAAAACTCGGCCTGGATCGGGATAAGGATTTCATCCGCGGCGGTAAGGGCATTCAACGTGAGCAAACCAAGGGAGGGGGGGCAGTCTATCAGGATGTACTCGTAGTCTTCACGCAGGAGTTCCAGAACGTTTTTCAAAACGAATTCCCTCCCGCTAAGAGAGGCAAGCTCCACTTCAGCCCCCGCCAGCCCTATCGAACCCGGCAGAAGAGAAAGGAAGGGGATATCCGTAGCCAGGACGGCGTCCTTAACCTTAACGTCGCCGGAGAGAACCCCGTAAACCCCACCGCCGGAAACTTCCGCGGCACCCATGCCCGAAGTGCAGTTGGCCTGTGGGTCGAAATCCACCAGGAGCACACGCTTTTCCGCCGCGGCAATCGAAGCGCCAAGGTTTATGACGGTCGTGGTCTTGCCAACCCCGCCTTTCTGGTTGGCTACGGCTATTATCCGATGCAAAAAAAGCCTCCAAGCTCTTCTTTGTACCACATATAACCT
This sequence comes from uncultured Thermoanaerobaculia bacterium, assembly GCA_964537405.1. Classification (GTDB taxonomy): domain Bacteria; phylum Acidobacteriota; class UBA4820; order UBA4820; family DSQY01; genus CAVRTJ01. The sequence continues at coordinate 3,269 of CAZIBS010000050.1, forward strand.
TCCACCGAAAGGCCGAAGGTCGCGAAATCTTCAATCCTTCCGTTTTTCCGGATTACTCAGCCCTCTTAAACGTTCCACGTGGAACACGGCCTTCGAGAAGCGTCACGGCGCCTTCGGCAACCCCGTGTTCAGGAAGACTCAGCCCGAGATCCTTCATCCACCCGGCGTAGCGCTCAAGGCGATCTCCGCCGGTCCATACCAGGAATGCGCCACCCTCTTCCAGGGCACCCGCCAGCCTCTTCATGAGGCCCCTGCGAAGCCGCACCCCGCGAACGGTGAGAGCGCCGTAGCCTTCGTCGCGGGCCAGGACGGCCTCTACCTGCGCCGCCTCCACCTCGATCGCGAGGCCGAGCACTTTCGTTACTTCCCTAAGAAAGCTCGCCTTTCTTGTAGACGGCTCCGTGCAGAGAAAAGAAAGATCCGGCCGAGCAAGGGCAATGGGCACGGCGGGGAATCCTCCTCCGCTGCCCACGTCAAGCACCCGCGCGCCTTCCGGAATCAGCGGAGCACCGAGGAGTGAGGGTTCGACGCCACGGCGAAGCGCCTCCTTCCGGTCCTTGAAGGCCGTGAGTCGCGCGGAGCGATTCCAGTCGAATAGGATATCCAGGTAGAGCACGATCTTCTCATCCATCTTCATCTTCTTCACACCGCTAACCTCTATGACGTTCAATGGCCAGGTAAAGAAGGGTTAACGCGGCCGCGGTCACCCCGGGAATCCGCGAGGCCTCCTCCAGCGACTCGGGCGTATACTCCACCAATCGCTCTACCACCTCCGTTGAGAACCCGTGGACCCGCCTATAGTCGAAGTCTTCCGGAATCAGCGTTCCCAGCGCCCTCTTGGTTCTTTCGGCCCGCGCACGCTCCCGGCGCCGGTAGCCTTCCTCTTTGACCTCGGTTTCGATGGCCATGGCCCCCCACCGGTCGGGAAACTCCGTCTTTCCCGGCAGGAAGGGAACCACGTCGGCGAATGAAACTCCCTGGCGTGCCAGAAACCTTGCAAGTGTCAGCGTTTGTCCGCCTACCATTGCCGAGGTGTCGTATAGCGCCCGCAAGAGGCCGGCAAGATTCTCTTCGCGTCCGGTGATAGTCTTCAGGGTTGCCGCCGGATGGAGACCGTCTCCTTCGACCTTCCGCGTGAGCCGTCGGTATGCGGTGTGGCGGCCCAGCCCGAGGCGACACTCGGCGCGCGAGGTAAACATCCTGTAGGGCTCTATGACGCCCCTCGTTACGAGGTCGTCAACCATGATTCCAATGTAGGCTTCTTCGCGTCCCAGGAAGAATGGAGCTTCACCCAGGAGTCGGCGCGCGGCGTTCAACCCGGCCCAGAAGCCTTGTCCGGCCGCCTCTTCGTAACCGGTAGTGCCGTTTACCTGCCCGGCGAGGTAGAGACCCGGCGTTACCTTGCTCTCCAGAGTCCGGCTGAGGGCGCGGGGATCGGAGTAGTCATACTCCACGGCGTAACCGTAGTCCAGGATTTCAGCCTCTTCGAGTCCCGGAATGGTGTGGACGAACGCATCCTGAACGTCCCGCGGCAGGGAGGTTGAAATACCGTTCGGGTATATCTTCGGTGAATCCACTCCATCGGGTTCGAGAAATATCTGGTGGCTCTCGTGGCGGGGAAAACGAACTACTTTATCTTCTATAGAGGGACAGTAGCGAGGGCCTTTGCCCTTGATGAGTCCGGTGAAGAGCGGCGACCGGTCCAGGTTTTGCAGGATTATCCTGCGTGTTTCGGCGGTAGTTCTTGTGAGGTGACAGACCACCTGCTTCATAAGGGGAAAGGGTTCGCTGAAGAGCGAAAATGGTTCGGGACACCGGTCCCCCGGTTGCTCCCTGAGAACGCCCCAGTCGATGGAATCCCCGGCAAGTCTGGGCGGGGTGCCGGTCTTGAAGCGAAGTAGCGGAAGGCCGGCCTTCCGCAGGGAGGAAGAGAGAGCCTTCGCCGCAAATCCGCCCGCCCGCCCGCCCGCCGTTCGCTCGTACCCGACGTGCATAAGGCCGTTGAGAAAGGTTCCGGCCGCCAGCACCACGACCCTGCTCTTCAGAGTTTCGCCGCCTTCGAGTTGCACCCCCGAGGCGCATCCTTCTTCAACGGTAAGGCGGGAAACCCGGGCCTCCACGAGTTCTAAACACGGGTTTTTCTTCAGGATGCCCTCGATGGCCAGCACGTAGGCGCCGCGATCGCTCTGGCACCTCAACCCCTGAACGGAGGAACCTTTGCTTGCGTTGAGGAGGCGAAACTGTATGCCCGTGGCATCGGCAGCCTTCGCCATAATACCGCCGAGGGCGTCCAACTCCCTGACTATGTGCCCCTTACCCACGCCGCCTATGGATGGGTTGCAGGACATTCGCGCCAGGGAATCAAGGCGCTCCGTGACCAGCACGGTGGCAAGACCCTTCCTGGCGAGTACCGATGCGGCCTCAACCCCCGCGTGGCCGCCCCCCACGACTATTGCGTCCCAAAGGCTTCCCCTGTGGTAACCCATGGTTATTTGCCTATGCAGAAGGTGGAGAATATCCGGTCGTAGAGGTCCTCCGGCGACCCTCCCCCCAGCAATTCATCCAGCGCACGTTGGGCCTCGTTCAGCCCTCCCAACGCGACTTCCTCCGTAAAACCGCTCCTTAGGGCCTTAAGTGCGCGACGGCATCCATCGAGGGCCGCCGCCGAGCAGGCCGCCTGCCGTTCGGAGACTATGATCCCCGCCGATGGCGGCGCCTCGCTTTCCATCCGCTTCCCAAGGAAATCCACCAGCTTCTCCACACCTTCGCCGGTTTTGGCCGAGAGAACCATGGCCCCGTCTTTAACCCGGGCTTGTGAAGCACACAGGTCCGCCTTGTTGGCAACGAAGACCACCGGAGAAGTTCCGAGGCTCGCGAGGGCATTCTCTGCCTCTTCTCCCCAGCCTTTTGCCAGGTCGTAGACAAAGAGGGCACCGTTTGATTCCTTCGCCGCGCGGAGCCCGGTTTCGATGCCCATCCTTTCTGCCGGATCGTTACTCTTCCTGACCCCGGCCGTATCGCGCAGCGTAAGGGGACAGCCTTCAATCTCTATCCTTCCCTCCACCGTGTCGCGGGTCGTTCCCGGATGCGGAGTGACCAGCGCCCGCTCGCGCCTGAGCAGGGCGTTGAAGAGAGAGGATTTTCCGCTGTTTGCCGGACCCACTATTGCAAAACTCCACCCTTCCTGCATTCGTAGCATTGAACGTGAATCATCGACCAGCGCCTCCAGGCCCCTCTTCAGCGCTTCCAACCTTTGCAGACCACCGGCAACCGGGTTGGATTGAACTTCTTCGGGAAAGTCAAGGGCGGCAACCCACTCGGCCCTGAGGTTGAGAAGGGCTTCGCGCATCTCTTGCAGGAGGGTGTTACCACCATTAGCGACGCCCCCCGCGAGGCGGAGGGCCTGGCCGGTCGTCTCGGCCCCGACGAGCGCCTGAACGGCTTCGGCCTTGAGTAGAGACATCTTGTTGTTCATCACGGCCCGGTACGAGAACTCGCCGGGCAGGGCTCTCCTGCCCCCGAGTTCTTCGATTCTATCCAACACGCCCCGAACAACGCCCGGCGCTCCGTGAAGGTGCAGCTCAACCACGTCTTCTCCGGTAAGGGAAGCCGGCGCTTTGAAGCAGACGCAAAGGGCCTCGTCAAGGGAACGTTCTCCCTCGTCGAAGACCGTCCCCAACACCATTCGGCGAGGACTGCCGGTGGGGATAACACCCTCAACCGAAGGCTTGAAGAGGCCGTCAAGGATGAAAAAAGCTTCTTGCCCGCTGATTCGTACGACCCTGAGAGCGCCCCTTCCCCGGGGCGTCGCCTCGGCAACAATGGTTCCTCCCAAGTCAGCCATGCGAGGGTCTGGATTGTTTCTTCGGCGTGGATTTTTTACTCTTTGCCATCTCTGCGGTTTTCTTCGCCACTTCCTTGTTGATGAGAGCCTGTTGGCCGATTGTCAACACGTTGTTACCCAGCCAGTACAGTGTCAATCCCGCCGGCGCCCAGAGGCAGAACCACGTGAACATGATGGGCATGAACCAGATCATCATCTTCGCGGTACCGCCACCGCCATCCACCGTCTGGGTCTGGGTCATCTTCGTTGAAAAGATCATTGAAATGCCCATGAGTACGGGCGTTATGTAGTACGGGTCCTGGACGGAAAGGTCCTTGATCCAACCGAAGAAATAGGCGCCTCTCAGTTCTATCGCCCGTGGAAGCAATTCGAAGAGCGCAAAGAAAATCGGCATCTGTATCAACATGGGGAGACAACCGCCAAGGCTGCCGAGGGGGTTGACGCCTTCGCGCTTGTAGAGGGCCATCATCTCCTCGTTCATCTTGCTCCTGGAGGCCATGTCCTTACCAATCTTCTTGTACTTGGCTTTGAGGCGATCGACCTGTGGCTTAAGCTTCTTCATGGCGTCGCCCATGGACTTCATCTTTACCATGGACTTCTGCGTGAGTGGATAGAAGATCAGCTTGATGATAAGGGTCAGCAGCAGAATGGCTATGCCCCAGTTGTTGCAGTACCGGTTCAGCCACGTGAGGCTCCAAAGAAGCACGCCGCCTATGGGAGTTAATACGGGGCCGATTATGGAACCACCCCATCCCATCAACCTTGTAAAGTGAGAGCCCATCTTCCGGAAGCGACCGTACTCCTTGGGACCGATATAGAGCTTGCCATTACCGGGGTAAGGCACCACCAGGGAGATGCAGCTTGACCCCGGTTGCACTTTATGTTCGGCCTTGGACAGCTTCAGGGTGATCACGTGAACCCACGGCATTACCTTGGAGGGTATGAAGATACTGGCGAAGTAGTTATCGGTGATGGCCGCCCACTTGATGGGACCGGTCTCTCCGTAAGTATCCACTACCCTTGGATTAGCGTCATTGACCTTTGAACGAGTGACCTTTTTAAAGGAGCCCGCCTCATCGAGGCCGACGTACCCCTTTTGGTAGTAGTGATTGCTCGCTTCGCTGGCGAGCAATTTCGCAAAACCGGGTCCCCAGGCCAGCGGCACCGGGCGTAGCGTTTTCCCTCCCTTGACCGCACTGACCCGCAAATCAAGGATATAGCCAGATTTCGGCAGTGTGAGCGTCTTGCTGACGGAGTTTCCCTTTCCATCCGACCACTTCATGGAAAGCGATACGCGCCCGTCTTTGTCGGATCGTTCAACGTGGAACAAAGCGTGTGCCGTCTTTTTGTTGTAGGCCAGGTCCCGGGTCTGTAGTGCCAGGGGATAACGATTAAGAAGCTTGGCGAGTGGAGACACGAGATCGTCCATCGCACCATCGTTGTCTTTGTACTTCTTGAGTTGGGCATGAATAAGGACCCCGCCCCTGTTGGAGAGAGAGAGCTTGAGCACGTCGTTTTCCAGAATGACGATCCGTTCTTTTTTTGCAATTACGGCCTTCTTGACAACCGGCGCCGCTACGATAGCGGCTTCGGACGGCAACGCTGCTTTTTTTGCCGACCGTGCAGCCTTGGGGCTTTCAGTCGCCGCTTGAGTTGCCGGCGGCGCCGACGACTTTTGCTGCTGCTTCTTTCCCGGCCCCATGAATAGCTGCCACCCAATGAAGACGATCCCCATGAGGAGCATCGCCCACAGCATCCGCTGGCCGCTCTGTGGGTCCTCCTGGCCTAACTGTTCCATGTTGAACTCCGTATCATTTCTTGGCCGGACAGGGATCGTACCCGCCATCGAACCATGGGTTGCACCTTAAGACACGCTTAACTCCCATCCACGAACCCCTTATGACGCCAAAGCGATCAATCGCCTGGCAGGCGTACTCGGAGCAGGAGGGATAATACCTGCATACGTTGCCGAAGAGAGGACTAATGAGAAACCGGTACGCCTTGATAGGCGCTACAAACAGCTTCTTTACCATTCTTGTGGACCCTCGTTTTCAAGGCGTAGCACTATCTTCCTGAAATCGTGAAGAACGTCTTTGAAGTGGACGGTTGCAGCCGCCTTCTTTGCGTTAGCCACGACGACCACCCCGGCGGGCAACTCTTCCCTGTGGGTTCTGAAAACCTCTCGAAGCAATCTCTTAACGCGGGTTCGTAAAACCGCGTTTCCCACCTTCTTGGAAACGGTGCATCCAAAGCGTCTCCCGTCTCCCTCCCGAAAGGACACGTAAAAGACAAAGTGGGCCGTGTACATGGGCCTACACCTCCGGTAGAGAGCCAAATATTCGGGACGTTTTCTAACCTTGTCTTCTTTGGAGAAGGAGTTCGGCTTGCGAGGCGTCACGCCGGGGTCAACCGCCAGCGCTTTTTGTGCCGTCGATTGGCAATAACCCTTCTCCCGCCCTTGGTTGCCATGCGGGCGCGGAAGCCGTGGACCTTGGCTCTACGATGGTTGTTAGGTTGGTAGGTTCTTTTCATTGTTTCACTCTCTCTTTTCTGCTTTAACCCGCCAGGCTCACTTTGAAGAAGAGCCCCTTGAGGCCACCTGCAACCTTGCGAGTGCCTGGTCCAAAACCATTTGCGTCCGGGCGAAGTCTGCGTCAGGCGCTTTAAGCTCGGCGCGGGCCGCGTCTGCCTCTTTCATGGCCCGTTCCACGTCAATTTCCTCGGGAGCCTCGGCTACGTCCGCCAGGATGTTCACGCTCTCCGGCAGTATCTCGGCGAACCCCCACGAAACGCAGAAGTAGCGCCACTCCCTTCCAACCCTATATTTAATCTCACCTATTTGAAGAGATGTCAAGAGGGGCGTGTGGCCCGGCAGGGATCCGAGGTAGCCCAAAGCGGCCGGCAACACTACCTCGTCCACGCGTTCGCAGACCAAACTCCGAGATGGTGTAACGATGGTTAGCAACTGTTTTCCGGGGATTTTGTATGCGGCCACGGCTTATTCCCGCCCCGCAAGTTTCTCGGCCTTTTCTACGGCCTCTTCGATACTCCCAACCATGTAGAAGGCTTGCTCGGGAAGGTGGTCGTACTTGCCGTCCAGCAGCCCCGTAAAGCCCTTGATGGTGTCCTGGACCTTCACGTACCTGCCCTTCATACCGGTGAACTGTTCCGCCACGAAGAACGGCTGGGAAAGAAAACGCTGTATTCTCCTGGCCTTTCCAACGATCACCTTGTCGTCTTCGGAGAGTTCGTCGATGCCGAGGATGGCGATGATGTCCTGGAGGTCCTTGTAGCGTTGCAAAACCCTCTGCACCCGCCGGGCTACCGAGTAGTGCTCTTCACCCAGGACCCTTGGATCGAGAATCCTTGAAGTGGAGTCAAGGGGATCGATGGCTGGATAGATGCCAAGCTCCGCGATTTTACGGCTGAGAACCGACGTGGCGTCGAGGTGGGCAAAGGCCGTGGCCGGAGCGGGGTCCGTCAGGTCGTCGGCGGGTACGTAGATCGCCTGGATCGACGTTACCGAACCCTTCTTGGTGGAGGTAATGCGCTCCTGCAATTCACCCATCTCCGTGGCGAGGTTCGGCTGGTAGCCGACCGCTGAGGGCATGCGCCCCAGTAGCGCCGAGACCTCCGAGCCGGCCTGGGTGAAGCGAAAGATGTTGTCGATAAAGAGCAGCACGTCCTGGCCTTCTACGTCCCTGAAGTATTCCGCCACCGTCAGGCCGGTGAGGCCCACGCGCAGCCGCGCTCCCGGAGGCTCCGTCATCTGGCCGTATATGAGAGCCGCCTTGGATTTCTCCGGGACGCCCGGAGTTATGACCCCGGATTCGGTCATTTCAAGCCACAGGTCGTTGCCCTCGCGTGTTCGTTCACCCACGCCTGAGAAGACCGAAACACCACTGTAGTGCATGGCGACGTTGTTGATGAGTTCCATGATGAGGACCGTTTTGCCGACACCGGCGCCGCCGAAGAGACCCGTTTTACCGCCCTTCAAGTAGGGCGCCAGCAGATCCACCACCTTGATGCCCGTCTCAAACATCTCGCTTGTCTTGGCCTGGTCTTCAAAAGATGGTGCGAGACGGTGAATCGGGGAGCGTTTCTTTGTTTCGACGGGTCCCAACTCGTCAACCGGTTTTCCGAGAACATTCAGAATCCGCCCGAGGGTCTGGGGGCCAACGGGAACGGTGATCGGCTCGCCGAGGTCTACGGCCTTCATACCGCGAACCATGCCGTCGGTGGGCTCCATTGCCACGCAACGAACCCGGCCTTCACCAAGGTGCTGGGCGATCTCCACGGTTACGTCGATCGGCGCATTCCCCTCTTTTGCCTCCGAAGCGATATGTACGGCGTGGTAAATCTCGGGGATGTGGTCACCCGGGAACTTCACGTCGACCACGGGACCAATAATCGCGACGACTTTACCTTCCACGGCCATCTTTTGCTTCTCCCATTAACCGAGGGCTTGAGCCCCGCTTACAACTTCAATGATTTCCTTGGTTATCGCCGCCTGGCGCACCCGGTTCGCGTACAACGTCATGCTGTCTATCATGTCCCTGGCGTTCGTCGTTGCGTTTCCCATCGCGGTCATACGCGCGGCTTGTTCCGCGGCGCCCGATTCCAGTATGGCGTGAAAAACCTGGAAGGAGACGTGCCTGGGCAGGAGATTTTCAAAAAGTTCCTGTTCCGTTGGTTCGTAGAGATAGTCCAGCAGTACTTCTGGCCGGGTTGCCTTCAGGCGCGGAATCGGCAGAAGGCGCTCCAAAACCACCTGCTGAGCAATTATGCTTTTGAAACGATTGTACACGAGGTAGACCGCGTCGCAATCTTCGCGCGTATACTTGGCTATAAACCCTTCCGCTACCTCCCGCGCGTCTTCGTAGCGCACCTTTTTGAAGAGCCCGCTCCACTTCTCGCCCATATCGAAGTTACGGCGTTTGAAATACTCCCAACTCTTTCTGCCTATGGAGTCCACGATAATGGAATCGCTCGTCTCCGACAACTCCGTCACCTTACCGACGGCAAAGCGGAGAATGTTTGTATTAAAGGCACCGCATAGGCCCCGATCGGCGGCCACGACGATAACTCGTATCTTTTTCTCCGGCCGCACCGCCAGGATCGGGTGGCTCTCCCGATCCGACCTTGTTGCCAGGGAATTGAGCACTTCCAGCATCTTTGCCGCGTATGGTCTCGCGGCCATCATGCTTTCCTGGGCGCGCCTCAGTTTAGCAGCCGCCACCATCTTCATGGCCTTTGTTATCTGCTGCGTGCTCTGGACGGAGCGGATGCGCCGCCGGATATCCTTCAAGTTAGGCATTTGACTACTTAGCTTCCTTTTCCTTGACGAACTGGTGTTTGTAGGTCTTGAGAAGGTCGTCTATCCGCGCCGTCAGGTCCTTATCCAGGACCTTCTTTTCCCTGAGTGCCGCCATGAAAGCCTCGCCGCTCAGGTCCAGGTGGTGGTAGAGACCCTTTTCGAAGGCGCGGCAGTCTTCCAGCTCAATGTCGTCGAGCCAGCCGTGCGTGGCGGCGTAGATTATGGCAACCTGTTTGACCACTTCTATGGGTGCGTACTGGTCCTGTTTAAGAATTTCGACCAGCCTGGCGCCCCGGTTCAACTGGGCCTTGGTCGCCTTGTCAAGGTCGGAACCGAACTGTGCAAAGGCGGCCAGCTCACGGTACTGGGCGAGTTCGAGGCGTAGCATTCCAGCTATACCTTTCATGGCCTTTATTTGGGCATTGCCACCCACCCGGCTCACCGAAATTCCGACGTTCAGGGCGGGCCTTACGCCCTGGTAAAAAAGGTCCGTCTCCAGGTAAATCTGGCCGTCGGTGATGGAAATAACGTTCGTCGGGATGTAGGCCGAAACGTCCCCAGCCTGGGTCTCAATGACGGGCAGGGCCGTAAGGGACCCTCCTCCGTGCTTTTTGTTCAGCTTGGCCGCGCGTTCCAGCAACCGGGAGTGAAGGTAAAAAACGTCGCCGGGGTACGCCTCGCGGCCGGGAGGCCTGCGTAGCAACAGCGATATCTCGCGGTAGGCCACGGCGTGTTTGGAAAGGTCGTCGTATACGATCAGCACGTTGCCGCCCCTGTGCATGAAAGACTCGCCGATTGCGCAACCGGAATATGGGGCTATGTACTGCAACGATGCGGGTTCGGAAGCCGTGGCGGCTACGATGATCGTGTGATCGAGAGCGCCGTAGTCGGTCAACGTTTTAACGATCTGGGCAACGGTGGATCGCTTCTGTCCGATAGCCACGTAGATGCAGACTACGCCGGTTCCTTTTTGGTTTATGATCGTGTCCACGGCCACGGCGGTCTTGCCGGTCTGCCTGTCGCCTATGATCAGCTCGCGTTGGCCCATGCCGATGGGAATCATGGCGTCTATCGCCTTAAGCCCCGTCTGCAGGGGCACCTTTACCGGCTCTCTTTCTACAATGCTCGGAGCGATGCGCTCCATCGGATAATGGTCCTCAGCCTCGATCGGCCCCAGGCCGTCTTCCGGTTGACCCAGGGCGTTGATGACGCGTCCGACCATCTTCCTGCTGACCGGTATGGACATGATCCGTTTTGTCCGGCGGACTTCGTCCCCCTCCTTGATTTTGTCGGTCTCCCCCATGAGTACGGCACCCACGCTATCCTCTTCGAGATTCAGCGCCATGCCGAACACATTTTCGGGAAAGGCAAGAAGCTCTCCAGCCATTACATTGTCCAGGCCGTAGAGTCGGGCGATTCCATCGCCTACGGAGGTAACGTAGCCAACCTCGGCGACTTCTATCTTACTTTCGAATCCTTCCAACTGGGCTTTTAGAATCTTCGTGATTTCTTCGGTTTTTATCATGGTCGCCTACCCTTTCACGAAGGCATCGTGCAACGACTTCAAAGATGCCGCTATGGACCCGTCGTAGACCGTAGAACCAAATCGGAGCTGAAGGCCTCCCAATAGCGCCCCGGAGACCCTCGCATCAAGCATGACACGGTTTCCCAGAATCTGTTGCAGGCGTTCAGACAGTTTCTTAACCGCGTTATCCGTCATCTTGTCCGCGCTGGTCACTTTCCCGCGCAGCACTCCCTTACTCAGGTCACACAGGTTTCTAAAGGAAATGGTAAACTCTTTCCACTGGTTTATCCTCCGGTTTTTAACCACGAGGAGAACGAATCGAAGGGCAACGGACGTAAAGTCGGCCTCGGCGGCCAGCTTCTCCACCACCGCCCTCTTGGCGGAATAGGGAATCCCGGGGTTTTCGAGGGCCGCCTTAAGCGCCGGCGCCTCATCCAACCAACGCCCGAAGACCTCCAAATTGCCGAGTACCTCATCGGGAACGGTATCGCCGGGCACCGAGTAGAGGGCCCGGGCATACCGGTCACACACTACGCTCACTGGATTCCTCCTCCATCTTTCGCAGGAAATCGGACCGCAGTCTCTTCTGGTCCCCCGGCTTCAGGGTCTTCTCAAGAAGAGCCCTCGCCATTTCCAACGCAAGGTCGGCCGCGTAAACCTTGAGCTTCCTCCGGGCCTCCGTCACCCTGCGTTTCACCTCCTCGGCGGCCTCCTTGCCAATACGTTCCTTCTCCGCCTCCGCCTCGGCCATCATGCGCTTCCTGTCCGCCGCCGCCGCCTCCTCGGAAGCCTTCTCTATGGTTTTTACCTCGTCGCCGAGACGGGCCATTCTCTTCTCTACCTCCTTGAGCCGGGCCGTCGCGTCTTCCTTCTCCCGAACAGCCTTTTCAAGAAGTTCCTTGATTTCCGCCGCCCTGGAGGCAAAAAAGGCTGGCGCCGGCCTCTTGAGGAAGTGGACAAGAATGCCGATTACGATAAGGATGTTAACCGCCTGCCACGCTATCATCGGCACGTGCCATATCGGCGAAGTCCAGCCTTCGCGGCCGCCACTACCGGAAGCCCCTTCAGCCAGCAGGGTCAGGGTGGGGGCGACTGAAAGCAGTATCGAAACAAGTATCTTTTTCAAGGCGCCACATCCCTACCCAAAACGCGCTCGGCCAAGGTGCGGGCAAAGGCGGGGATTGCGTTATCCAGCTCCGTTTTGACTTCTTCGACGTTCCGCTCAAGTTTAGCCCCTTCCTCCTTGAGGCTTGCCGCGATTTCGCCTTTTATCCCGCCCAAAATGGAACTTCTCAATTGGTTGGCCTGGCTCCTGGCCGCCTCCTTGATCTTCGCGCCCCTACGGTGGGCTTCCAAAACCGCGTCCTCGTATTCCTCCATCCTTACTTTGAGTTCATCCCTGGAGTGGACGGAAAGTTCAGCCGCATCCACTTCGAGCCTCTTTCGCTCGTCCAGAACCCTCAGGACCGGCTGAAAGAACCAGCGGTTCAATAGCCACGCGTACACAAAGATGGCAACCATGAGTACAGGAATATGCCACCAGTTAAGGACGATTTCTTTAATCATATCCAACCCCCCCGGAACGCCCCCGGAAGCCCACAAAGAAAAAGGAGGTTACCAGATTTACCGGGGGGTGGTCAAGCTACCGAATCGTCCTGAATCCACCGCCTGAGTTTTTCGGGGTTGGAGGGAAGCGTCTTTTGGCCGGTTTTTGCGCTAATTCCAGGGCGGTGGACAAGGTCAGGTCACTGGAGGCTCCTTTTGACGGTTTCGGGCTCTTTTCGTGCGTTTCGGACCCTTTTTTTGGCAGGCTTTTCCCGGGTGTGTTTCATGGGGTCATCCTTATAGTCCCGCGGCGCTGACTGCTCATGCCGGCGCCGGGGGTCCGGGGCTCGCGATGCGCCCGCGGATGGACCTTACAAGCCCTAAACCCTTCGCTAAATCAAGGTATAAAGGCAATCCTCCCAGCGCGGTCAACCCGCTGTCTCTTGTTTCCTCACCGTATTTGTATGGAAGCAGTTCGGGCGCCATCTTTTCTCCTCATCTTTGGTGACGGTTCAGTAACCCTCACACCTCCATTATAACACTGTATAATATAACTATCAACATGATTAAAACCTTTTTGATGGTGAATCCGGGTCGCGCCATAAAATCTTACCGGGAGGGTATATGTCGCGCCGTCTGAAATCTTACCCAAGGAGGGATAAGGCGAAGATGGCTGGAAAGAGAGTGAAAGAGATATGGCAGGAGTATTGGAAAGAGTACAAGG